>JAOAIH010000028.1 GCA_026414805.1 Spirochaetota bacterium
GATGCGCGCTTTGCATATATATGAATATAGTATAATCCAACGCCTAACTTCTTGTTGGCTTTATTAACACCAGCCCAGCCATTTTCTTTTATGTTCTGACCGCCTTTTCTAAATGCAGTATCAAGTATTTTGGAAACGGGGCGCCCTTTTATATCATACACCGTAATAGTAACATATGCATCATCAGTAAGATAGTATGCTGGATAGGCATAGGGATGGTTGTCATCAATAACGTTGTTTAAGATGCGCGTGGGCCAGGGAGTAAATTGTGTTGGAGTTTGTATACTTACGGTAAATGGCTGATCATCAGGGTTGGCTGTTGCAGGTGTTTCGGATTCTGAATTATAGTCCGAATATGTGTGTACATTGTTTAGAATTGTTTCTATAATAAACTTTATGCTATTTCCATTCATCCAGGGAATTTGTTCTTGTATATATCCTGTCCATTCGTTTGAAGCAGTTTTAATTGTTGAAAATCTATAATAATCAATACCTTCAACTCCTTGTAATACACCACCAGATAGAAAATCAGTTCCCGGGTATGGTCTAACAAGGATATTCACAGTATCTGGTAAATTATAGGCACTGATTATAAAAACTTTTACACGCAGGTTGGTTTTACGTACAGGACGCAAGTTTGGCTGATCAAAGGTTGCAAAGCTATCGTCATCATATGTTGTGATGCCATCGGTAAGTTGAATACGTATAGTTGAAGCTAATGTTCCCAGGGTGCGTTGCCCTACAGGTGGGAGTGCATCAGCAATCTGTACCTCATTTCCAAAAACATCGATTGCTGTTATATAAATGTCATAGTTTTTTAAAGGTATTAAGCCGGTAATGGTGACCGAGCCCGTTGTAGGGTTTGACAATGATGCATAGCCTGATGTTGAACGGTCAATAATTTTATACTGGGTTTCGGTTGTTTGTTTATAATATACTTTGTATGAATAGAAATCCCTATCAGGATCGGCATTTGCTAATGGTTGCCAGTTTAAAGTTAGCGAATCAGCAGTTGCACTATGTCCAATCCACGCAGTAAAGGGTGTACCGCTACCGGGAGGGTCTTCATTATCCCAGTATATTATTGGATTTACAGGCTGCTGTATACGACTTGCTACATTTTGCCCATTCCCGTTTATAATGTCATCACCACCGTATGTACCACCAGATATTTGTTTTATACGATATGTATTTGATTGTGTGGTATGGGCAGAGGGCAGAGGATTGGGAAAATTTAGGTTTGCAATGCCTGTTGTTTGTCCGTGGGCAATAACAATTGTTGCATCGTCATTGGGATTAGTAATATTTTCAAGGATAAAGGTAACATTCCCAACCATCGGTCCCAGTCCATTGCGCATACGAGCAGTAATACTAACCTGAGTACCTGGTTGGGTTACACTTCGGTAGTAGTAATGCAATGGTGGATTGCTTATACCACCGCCATTGATAAATTCAATAGATGTTACTTCTACTTCGTCGCAGTTTATGCTCAAAGTATTGCTGGAATATTCAAATCCAGGAGCCGTTTGCATTGCAGCATATATTCGCCACGTATGATTTCCTAATGGCAAAGAATTATTATTAAAATATTGGGGTGGAATGGTGTATGAAATATCAGAAGGACTATTATCATTAAAACCAGTATTGTTCCCGCTGCGATATAATAGTGTGTTAGTTATTTCACCTGAATATATCGTTTCAATGCTATCCGAAAGGGTGGCGCCAGGAACATTGTACACAGGTACTCCTGTTATGTTGAAACTGTCGTGCCAGGGATTAATCATACCATCAGCAGCAACACCATCTTGTGCAAAGTTCAATATCTGAAACGATGAGCAAACCCCATAATTTACTGATCTTGAATCGGTTTTGGTGTTATTTGCTGGGTACGTAGTAGTTGCGGATCCGATAATGGTTTTTGCTCCAAATGCTGATTCAGGCGTATCCCACCTGAATGTAACTTTAAATGTTACCGTGCAATTGTTGTATGTACCACTTATATCGGCAACAGCATTAACAATGCCGCTTGTTACCGTAACGGGTAAATTTGTACCTGTTCCTGAAGGGTTAATGAAAATAACAATATTGGTGGCATTGGTAATTGTTAATCTAACGTCAGTTAATTGAGCCCATCCGCTAATATCAGGGTCAATAACATTTACGGTAAAACTATAGGTAATTCCAGCTAAGTAATAGGATAATCCGTTGGATAAGGTGGTAGGGTTGGCAGGTGTCAATCCAATAGATGCTATTGTTGAATGCGCACGGTTGAATGATAGCGCAAGAAGCATTGCAATTAAAAAAAACCTTTTTTTATTGATTTTCATACAATCTTACTATATTGGGTGTTTTTTGTTAGTGTCAAGATTAATATACCATAGGCAAAGGATAAAAGTGCAAGTATGTATTTTACAAAAATAACAATACAAAAAGTTGTTATTATTGGTGCGATAGTTACGGTTATCGTTGCTGCGGTATATTTATGGATGCAGTATGTACTATGTCCCGCTTCGCCTACTGAATATATACGGCAGGGAAGCTATAAAAGGGCAATTGTAAGATATACAATAGAAATACTCAAAGATCCTGATAATGCAAATCTCTACTACAATAGAGGTGTGGTTTATATGAAGGATAAGCAATTCCAGAATGCTATTAAGGATTATGAAAAAGCACTAAAACTCAATAAAAATGCTATCTACTATCAGAATAAGGCATTAGCACATTTTTATTTGGGCCAATACGATAAATCTATAGAAGAAAATACAAACGGGCTGAAACTCTTTCCCAAAAGCGGTATGCTCTATTACAATAGGGGACGAGCATACTATATGAAAGGAGAAATGGCTAATGCCCTTGTGGATTTCAAAAAAGCATATACTCTTGGAATTGAGCCTGCCCGAGGATATATAGAAAACATAGAAAGAATAAAAACAAGAAGATAATAAAAGCATTTAATTTAATTATTTACGGTAACAGTAGTATCATCATCACTATATTCATTACCAGCTTTATCCATTACTCTAATTTTTAAAGGATAGGATCCATTTAAATAAGAAGTTGTATCCCAAGAATATTCCCACGGCGAGCTTGTCAGTGTGTCTTCTAAAGTAGCATCAATATAGAATTCAACATATTCAATACCTGAACCGCCACTATCATCTGCATCTGCTGTTATAGTAATAGTACCACTAACAGTTGAGCCATCTGTTGGGTTAGTAATATTGCCGGTTGGTGGTGTTGTATCAGCAAAGAAACTTCGACTGATATTTCCTGTGTTGCCTGCTTGATCGGTGGATTCAATATATACAGTGATAGAATTTCCCGTATACGGCGGACTCCATCCATTGATGGTATTTATAGTTGCAGGGGATGTAATGTTATTAAATGTTCCTGTATCTATTTTAGCACGGGTGGCTGTCACAGCAACGTCAGTGACGGTGAATTGTAGAGATTGATTACCATTGATTGGAGCGTTCTCAGCAGGGGAAACTATTGTAATAACCGGTGGTGTAATGTCTTTAATGAGGCTTAAAGAAGCGATACCGGTGTTATTTGCAGCATCCTTAGCTTGCATATCAATGGTAATGGTGCCTTCAGAAGCAGCAGCCCATCCATTGATGGTATTTATGGCAACGCCTGATGAAATGTCTGTAAACGTTCCAGAGCCAATTTTAGCCTGAACGCTTGTTACATCAACGTTATCTGCGACTGTAAACAATAGTGTTTGCGTACCGTTAGTGTAGCTATTTGCAGGCGGATCTGTAATGGTAATAACAGGTGATTCTGTGTCATCGCAAATGACTTCAATTGTAAAAGTGAATGTATTGGTATCGAGGGTGTCATTTGATATTGTTACTGTAGCTGTGTGTGTACCCAAGCTTGTGGGATTGAATAGTATTGTAAACGTAGTGCTTCCCAAAGCATTGACTGGTGATGTTGGTTGAATGGTAACAGAAAAATGTGAAGCTCCTGTACCGGAAATTTGTACTTTAGGTATACCAGTTAATAGAAGATCTGCATCACCAGTATTGGTTATGGTAAATGTTTGGGATATTCCTGCACTGCCATAATTAACATTGGGAAAATTAAATATTCCACCATTAAGAATAGTATTTGAGCCATCACTTACTGATATATGGGGTGTAGTGCCTGTGCCCTGAACGGTGAAGGTGTAAAGGGGAATATTTGGGTCATTGCTTTGTATTACCACTGTGGCGTTCTTGTTACCAGTATCAGATAAGGTTTGTGGATTAAAACGAATACTAAATGTTGTTGTTGCGGATGGATTTATTGTTGTAGATGGTGATGTCTCTAGTATAAATAAATCCTTGTTTGTTCCAGAAATTATTACAGGGTTTGATGCATTGAGCAGTAAATCAGTACTTCCGTTGTTGCGTATGGTAAACGTATGTACTAAACCCCCGGTATTGCACTTTACATTGCCGTAATTATTAGATCCACCAACGGCTACTTCATCAACCTGAATTGCAGCGTTTGTACCATTTCCCTGAACATTTATAATATATGGGTTTTCATCGCTATCATTGTTAGATATAATGAATTGTGCTGATTGATTACCGGTAGCAGTTGGTGAAAATCGTATCGAAAATGTTGTGGATCCTGATGGTTGTATGCTTACTTTTGATGGCTGAGAGGTAACTGAAAACTCACCACCTGAAACCTTTGTAACTATTGGACTTCCTGTCAAATACAGAGGATCAGCGGAAGAATCATTTTCAATTGTGATAATGATATCCTTGCTGTGCCCTATAGCAAGGTCACCAAAGTCGTATGTATTGCCACTGTTAAAATCTGAATTATTAATCTTACAATTAATTTCTGGATTAAGCCCCTTACCAGCAAGGTTTATGGTAAAAGAGCCATTATTGGGATCATTACTTGTTATAGTAAGAGTAGCTCCTTGGTTCCCTGATGAAGTAGCTAAGAATCGTACAACGATGGTTGTTGTTCCCCCTGCTGGTACAGGAGTTGTAGGAGCAGTTAGTATTGAAAAATCAACTGCTGAAATTGTTGCATCTGATATAGTAAGGTTACTATCGCCTTTATTGGTTATGGTAAACGTCATATCTATTGGTGTTCCATTCACTGTCATCCCGCCAAAATCTACAGTACTATTGTTCAACAACACCTGTGATGTTTTTGTGATTTCAATTTTTGGTGTTGGGACTGATGTTGCTAACCCCGTTATTGTGATCGTGTATGGGTTTTCATCAAGATCATTGTTGGCAATTGTTACTATTGTTGAATGGTTGCCAGGTTCAGTAGGAAGATAGCGTAATGTAAAATTGGATGAGGATGATGGATCAATGGTCTCGCTTGGATCGATACTAATTGTAAAAAAGGGCGAACCAGTTAATGTTATGATAGGGGTAGCTTTAAGAGTAAGAATGCCCACACCACTATTTGTTATAGTAAAAATAGTATCTTTGGAAACATTAACTGTTGTAGAACCAATGTCAAAATTTCCGTTATTAGCAATAGAAATTGCACCGTGCAATATATCAATTTCGGGTATTGCTATACCCGTGCCTTTGATAGTGAAGGTGTATGGGGTTTTACCTGATACGTTATTACCAATAGAAACTGTTGCATTTTTTTCTCCTGCAGAGGATGGAGTGAAATTCATAGTAAATGTCGTTGTGTCATTTGGTACAATGTCTGTTGAGCCTGGATCTGAAACTGCGAACATAGAAGCATCAGCTCCAGATATAGTAAATGGTGAAGTTAGAGTAAGATTTGCAGTGCCAGTATTTCTTATGGTAAATGTAACAGAGCTTGTTTGTCCCTGATTAACATTTCCAAAATCAAATATGCCAATTCCATTATACAGGGGAGTAGTATCTTGCATTATAAAGATATCAGGTTGTGGGTTTGCTGTTGCTGTAGCGGTTATTGTGAAGCTAAACGTGCTTTCATCGGCATCATTATTGGTTATGGTAATAATGGCAGTTTTATCACCAGTAGATGTTGGGGTAAACGAAATAATACAATCTGTTGAAGAACCGGCTGCAACAGTATTTGCTGGTAAGGTAGATATAGAAAAAAGACTTTGATCAATTCCGCTTATAATTGGTGAATTTAAAGTAAGATCAGCTGTTCCACTATTGTGAATGGAAATAGTAAAATTAGATGAATTCCCTACAACGCAACTACCCAAATGGATGGAATCACCTTTGTTAACAGTGCTTCCACTATATTGAATATTAATTTCGGGAGAAGTGACAATGAGTCCTTGACCCTGTACGGTAAATGTAAATGTAGTTTTTTGTGGATCATTGCTTGGTATTGTTATGATGGCTGTTTTTATCCCCTGTGAATCTGGAGTAAAAGAAATAGTGAAAGTGGTATAAGTAAATGGCGGAATGGTAGTATTTGGCTGGCTGTCGATACTAAACAATGAAGCGTCAGTACCGCTTACCGTTATGGGTCCAGAAAGACCTAAAAATAATTGTCCTAAATTTTCGATAGTTATTATGGACGATTTGGTGTGACCAATTTCTATTTGCCCAAAATCATAGGTTCCTGATGAAGGTATTTGAAGTGTACCGGCACGTACGTTTATTTGAGGATTTTTTTCATCCTGGTTTATGGTTTGTGTAGTATCCCAACAGGATAAAAAAAATGTAGCAAAGAGAAAGAGGGTTATTCTTGATATACTATGTAAATATTTTGTTTTCATAAAGAAGAATTATTGCCTTATTGCTACTTAATTATACATTAATTAGCAGAAAATATGAAATAAAAAATTGTTTAAAAAATAAAATTTTCAATACTTTTGAAGATATACACTGATGGATTATACGACATAGTATTCCTTCCAGAAAGTAGTTATTGCAAAATAAGTGGTGTAACCTCTTTGGGCACTGAAATATGCAGTAACTCCAATTGTTTTACAATATAATCTTTATTTACCGGGATAGAACCCCGTACAAGAGCCTGTATGTCGGCAATATCCTGATACCTTCCTGCAGCACATTTAATAACAATAAGATCTTCAAGATTAATAACAGGAATTTTGATGCCCTTCACAGAAAAGAGTTTGCTATTTTGTATACAGTGTTTCAAGAAGTCATTTGTTGCTAATAGTATAGCTATCACAAAATGGAAAGAGTTGTGTACAATAACATATCTTTTAATAGGGGTTAATGTTGATTGTAGCATTTTCTCTTTATGAGGTATAACTTTAAAATGGTTTTGTAGTGCACTTAAGAATTTTGTTTCATTTGTTTCATCAATTAAGGCAATAATATCAATATCTTCAGTTGCCCGTACATGACCCCATAAACTAACAGCAATACCTCCAGCAATACAGAATGAGATATTTGATTTTATAAGACAGGAACTAATAGCAATAATGATTTCAGGAATTGTTTGGTCTTTCATTATTATCTTTTCTTTTTAGTATATCCTCTGTAATTTTAGACCATATTTCCTCATCATTGAGAGTGGGAAATAACGATTTATAAAATGCATGTTTCATTAAAAACATGGACCGGGTAAGTTCACAAAAGCGGTTGAAATTTTTTTGCATCATTTTTTGAATTATAGTGTTATCGTTGTTTCCCATACATCGTAATCCATGTTTAGTCTGCCAAGTTTTTTTTCTTCAACAGGATTTGATTTTACCAAATTTTGCAAAGTAATAGCAATGATGATAATGATAGCAAACGGCATCACTCAAACCACTTAAAATTTCAATGTATGTGATGTCGTTACGTATTTCCACTATTCAATTTATGATATTGTTTCTTCTTTGTTACTTTCAAAATTAAAAATATACTCAGTGTGGATAATTGTCAAATGTAAAAAATATTACTTTTCCATGTGCATTCTAAATGCTTTTAAGTCTTTTGGCCCATCAATATCATTTTCCCAGTGAGCAGCATTTTTTTTAATATGATAGATATATCCACCAAAGTGAGATAAATCCAGTTTGTATACCCGTTCAATAACATCAATAACAGCACGGTAAAAATTTTCTTCTTCCAGGCAGCGCTGCTTTACCTGTCGTATGACATCAAAATTTTTTGTTTTCCATAGATGGTACAGTATTTTGGAAAAAATATTGGGCGATAGTGCCTTGCGTAATCCGTAGAAAAAGTCAATAATCTGGTATTCCACTATTGGATCAATGGAATGATGTTTGATAATAGCAGCAGAGTTACCAATGCGTGCTTCAAACGTATCAAAGCCAACAAAATATTTGTGTTTACCTTTATGCTCGCCACGTTTGATTGCTTTTAAGCGGTGTGGCAACCAGCTATCGTTAGCAACATCCTGATATTCCACAATGCTGTAAATTAAATGAACTATCGCTCCCCTATAATCTTTTGCCTTACCTAAAATTTTAGTGTATTCATCATGCATATACTCAACATCCTGTGCGGTGAGGCGCGGGGTATCGCCAAAGAAAATATCAAGCCGCTGGCCATAGTCAATGTAGTTGGAATAAAAATCTTTTATATGTCCCCCAACTGACTGTTTCATCTGCAACACGGTAAGGTTTTTATATTTTTTTGTATCTATAGCATCGGTAAAGTTTTGTATGTCGTTGTAGACATAAATTTTTTCATACAGTGGTTTGCCATATTTTTTGGCATGGTACACGCTATCAAGCACATACTGTATAACAGGCTTGCCGGCAAGTGTTTGCAAAAATTTATTTTTGCCAATATAAATCACATCGCCGTCATAGGCTTCAATAAGCTGCTTTTTACGCTTTATCATGGTTTTACGGTCGGGTTTGTCAAAACCAGCAAGGATGAGGGCAATTGGTTTTTGTTTATTCCCTTTTAGCATATAAGTATCCTGCTATACAATTATTAATACAAAAGTATAAGTGTGTTATGTATCAGTCAAGCCTTTAATAGTAACTAAAAGGTAATGCTCCAGTGATGAACAAAGTGTGAATAAAAAATATAAATATAATTGTAATTTAACTTGACAGCCGGTATATTAAATATGAAGAAATAAACCCTGACTTTTATAAACTCTGCAAAAAGAACATAGAGGTACCAATGAAAAAACTGATGATTCTACTGTTAGCTTTCTTTGTGGCATGTGCTACCGGGGCAAATACCACTCAAACAAAATCTTTATCTAAAGACCTTAAAAATCTTGTTAACGAATCGTGCTTTGAGGTTGTTGTAAACAAGCCTGAAAAAGATACCCTGACATACGAAAAGGAGCTGCCATGGCATCTGATACCCTATAACATACGGGTGGATAAATACTATTCAATAGGGACTGCATTTGCTATTTCCCCCACTGAGCTTTTAACGGCATTCCATGTGCTGGATTTGAAGACTGATTCGCTCATTTACAAAGATTTTTATATCCGTGATTCACAGGGCAATGTGTATGAAATTGATAAAATTTTAGCGTTTGATAGTCACAGGGATTTTATACGCTTTACGGTTAAAAATAAGACATTTGCAAAATATTTAAAACTAAAAGAAAATTTTAGCATTGGCGATAGTGTCTTTGCAGTGGGCAATGCGTATGGTGAAGGCATCGTAATGCGCCAGGGGGAGCTTATTGGCACTTACCCCGAACCAGAAGATGGAAGATTTAATTTATTAAAAAGCTCATCAGATGTTAATTTTGGAAACAGTGGAGGCCCTCTTGTTGATGATCAGGCCAATTGTATTGGTATTGTCATCCAGCGCAAAGATAATATTGCCTATTCACTTCCAGTAAGTGAGGTTACTAAAACAGGAAATCGCGGTATTTTCCATGTGCGTATGAACTTTGGCTTTACACTGCTTCCTGAAAAGACAATGGTTAAAGATTTTGATGATGAACTATCGCTTCCAAAAGGTTATAAGGAAATTAAAAAATTGTTCAATGAACGTTTTAAAAAATTCTATGTAACAACCATGGATGAACTTTTGAAAGGCCAGGGCAGGGGGATGTTCCCTGAGGGTGAGGAATCACTTATCCCACTTTTTGATTTTACCGATAGTTACTTTTTACAGGTTAATTATTTAAGCAAGGATAACAACAAATGGACTATCTCCAATATTGAATACAAAGAAACAAAGATACATGGCAATGGCGTCATCCGCATGGCAAATCCTGATAAGCGTTTGCTTTTTATTGATATTTCGCGTCCCGATGATGTGAGTCTTCAGGATATGCTCAATGACCCCAAAGTAGGAATGAAGCTTGTTTTAGAGGGGCAGAGCATAACCCGCGATTTTGGCGATGTGAAGACCCGGATATTGTCGCTGGGCGATCCAATAGCTACCGAGTACCATACCGATAAATACGGTCGTAAATGGCGGCTGTGTACGTGGGTGCTGGAATATTCTGATGAAGCTGTCATAAGCTGTGCAACACCAACACCTGAAGGCATGTCGGCGGTGGTCTTTGTATGTGAGACATCCGAAATTGAGTTTTGGAAATATGATGCACTGAAATTGCTGGATTATGTACAGTTATCATACTATGGAAAATTGAAAGACTGGAAAGAGTTTTTAACTGGTAATAAATTACTGCCAAAAGCATTAACTGGGGTCAAGTTTGATTATTCAGCACAAAGAGGCTTCCAGTTTGGTGCTGGTGTGTTTTCTATTTCTGCTACAAATGATGTTATTGCAATCAATGATGATGTGCGTATGGGTATCAATTTTGGGTATATAAAGCAGGCCACAGGCACCGAATGGACCATACGTCGTGTTATGCTCAGTGAATATCAGAAAGATAATTATTTTGTACTGGTAAACTGGGTTGCACCTGATACCAGGTTGCCAAAGGATTATATTAATTACTGGGAAAGCATTGTCAATGCTGAGCATCCTTATACCATGAAACCTTTTACCAGCGATAATATCACCAAAATAGCTGCCGTGGTTAAGACGATTCAGGAAAAACCTGAAAAAGTTAAGAAGCTCTACACGCTGTTTTTGGGCAGGGCTGGAAAAGTGGAAGAAGAAAAGATGGTACAGGATTTTAAAACTCTCATGAATGGTATAAAGATAAATGAATAAATTGAGGAGGGTGTCCCAAAAGACATATTTTTACAATGACTTTTGACCTTGTGTCATTGCGAGGAACAAAGTGACGAAGCAATCCATAGTTGCGAGCGCTGCAGGCGTGTGGCAATCTTGTCTTCTGCAGCATTGAGATTGCCCCCTTAGACAAGCTCTATGCTCTCAATGACTTTGCACCATCATCATTGAGGTCCTCACTGTTTGTTTTGAGACACCTTCTTCTCTATAATCTGCGCTAAGTGCTTTGCGGTTTCCTGCTTTTCCTTTACGTTTGATTCACGTGCTATCATGATGCGCTGCGCCTGTGGTGAGCCTGCACCATGCATTGATTCGGTTAAATAGCCTACAGAGGCTGTGCCCATAGTGATATTTTCTATCAGGCGCAGAATACGGATGCGGTGTTCAGTAGGAACATCGCTTTTTGCTTTAAAATATTTTTTAATCCATTTGCCAGCTTCCGGGTGATTCAGGTCATCAGCTGAAGGGAGGGTCACCAGTGCACCACCAGCAATATCCTGTGCTAATCGGGCTATCTCATAGGGAAAGCGCGTGACATTTTGTTTGTGAACATTTGCAAGCAGGGTATTTACCATATAGGTACCAGGCTCTTCACGCTTGCCTTCGGAAGCACAGGCAATACAGCCGCAATACAGCGTTTCATTCAGGTGTATCATTTCAATGATCTTGTCTTTCACATGTGATGCTTTATCTATTCCATTGTATTCAGCTATTGTCTGCGTTGCACCAATCAGCACATCCCCCACGCCAACCTTGCATGCATAGCTTTGCCGGTGATATGATGCAAAACGCTCAACCAGGTGGCCTGCAAAATCATATTCTTTATACATAAAAACTCTGTCCCAGGGAACAAAAACATCATCAAATACAATCAAGGCTTCATGGCCACCAAAGAGTGCATTACCCTGATCAATGGTATATTTTTCAAGTTTGCGGGTGTCGCATGACTGTCGCCCATATATATAGATTAAGCCCTGTGTGTCAGCGGGCACTGCAAACGAGATTGCCCAATCTTTATCTTCAGGGCGCATGGCGATAGTTGGCATGACAATGACTTCATGTGAATTGAGTGCTCCAGTTTGATGTGCCTTTGCACCGCGCACTATAATCCCATCTTTTGTTTCTTTTACTACATGCAGGTAGAGATCAGGGTCTTGCTGTTTATGAGGTGGGAGCGACCTGTCGCCTTTGGGATCAGTCATTGCGCCATCACAAACTAAATCATTGTCCTGCACATACTGTAGGTACTTCAAAAAACGCTGATAATACTGTGTGCCATATTTTTGGTCAATGGCATAGGTTGTCATTGAGAGCGCATTGAGCGCATCCATACCCACACAGCGCTGGAAGCAGCACCCGGTCTTTGCACCTAAAAGACGCCCCATTTTGCTTTTTTTTACCAGGTCATCAATACTTTGATGAATATGGGTGAAACGATTTATGACATTACCTGTAATGTGCGAGGTTGCTGTCATTATATCCTTGTACTCTTCCTTTTGAGCAAGAGCATATGTCATTGCCACTGCATTGAGTGATGGCTTTATAATGGGGTGATCGACAGTATTTTCTATTTTTTGACCAAAAAGATATATGGTTCTTTTAAGCTTACGTATGCTTTCAATATATTCAGCGGGAGTTTTGAGTGGCATGATCTTCCTCCATAGTAAAAAGGTTAATGTATATTCATAAATGTAGCTTCATAGCTGAAAATGTCAAGAAAAATGTTGCGTGCACTCAGCATTTCCAACATTGGCTAAAATGGTATAGCACAGAAACTATACGTAATATTTTAATGTATGGTAAGACTGGTTGTGATAACAATATTACTATTTTATGGATGCATTTTAAGCCATGAAACTATATACTGCAAGATTAATTCAACATGTTTGTGTGATGTGAGTGTGTGGTCACCATCAGGGATGATATGCAGGGTATGAGGCACGCAAAGATTTTTCTGAATGGTATACGCATGAGTTACTGGAACAACGTCATCATTTTGTCCATGTATGATGCACACTGGAACATCGATTCTTGGAATAAGCTTGTCCAATTCTATGCTATTCATCTGGTGGAGAAACAGTGCATCGATTACATATTCACCTAAAGTTACATATTCTCCAGCAATTCCTTGCGGAGCTATCGCCCGTACCACATCTTTTAGATTAGCAGGTGTTGCCAGTAAGCTTAAGCTTTTTATGGAAAAGATATATGGGGTGGTTGCTACATAGTACATGGCTATTGCGCCGCCCATGCTTGAGCCAATAATATGTAGGTTGGGGCTATAATTGTTTGCTGCAAATTCTAAGACTGCATTGAGTTCATCGGCACATTGTGGAAGTGATATTGCAAGAGGGGTGCCGGTGGTGTAGTGTCGAGTGTAGCCATAACTAAATGATATGNCTGTGTAGCCACTGGTGCACAGAGCAGGTGCAATTTGGTTAATTTTGTATGCGTCTTTGGAAGAAAAGAGCCCATGGCTGTACACAATGGTGCCGGTGATTTGGTCACACGGGTACACAATAGCTTCCAATGGATCTGTATACGGTATAGTTATGGTGCGATAGCTCATGACACCTACATGCGCTGCAAAAGTATCACAGGTTCAAAATACCCTTCAGAATTAATTCCATCAATGACAATTGATAGTGGCTTTAATTCAAGCATTTTTTTATTGTTTTTAGTAATTACCTGGGCATTGAAAAGAAAATATGATGATTTTACCTGGGCAAATCCTGTTGTAGTATTGACATCACAGCACATGTCAACGTTTTTCATCTGGTTAACGTTGATGCGGATGGTGTTGGGGTTGTCAAACGTATACACGCCTTTGAATACCACAGCGCTTGTCTGCATGAATATTATACATACAGCCTGGTAATTTTTGTGAAATCTAAATTCGTAGCCATAGTTGCCGCGATAAAGAAGCTGCCACTTTCCGTGAATGTCAGTAAACTGAAGTGAGTATGTGGCGATAGTGAGTGTTAAAGTAATAACAAACGCTATGAATAATCTTAATGCTTGTGTCATTCATGAAACCTTCATGTTGTTTTTTGTATAATCAAGTGTAAATTACTTAATAAATTTGATATCTATGCTGCTTTTTTAAGATAGTAGTGTAGCACAATTATATAAGGGAGAAAATTTTCCATATCAAGGTAATTACTGCATTTAGTAAAAAAACTTTCAACTAAAAAAAATTTTTATACGGTGGTATATAAACATTACGAAGGTGGCATTATTACATCATGTTTCACAGCCAAAATCGTGCTAAAATAAAATCCCTATATTCACCTACTCGTTGATATCCAATTATAGTTATTAAAGTATTGTTATTTATAACCGAAATAACTGATCGTGAAATTTGTGTAGAGTGGTGATTAAGATTTGAAAATGTTGATCCATAACTACCAAAGCTCAAATCTAAATCTCCCTTAGAAGTTAGTTTAAGTAATGCCAATCCACTTGCATAATATCCTACCATAAAAATATTGCCATCAGTTAAAGCATATATCTTTGTTGTTCGGCAAATAAAGATTGTACTTTCAAAAGTAAACTCGGCTTTGCCATTTGTGCCAAAAGTAGAATCTGATGTTCCGTTTTCATTGTATCGTATTACAGTAAAACGATTATATTCATTTGGGGTTCCCGATAGAAGGATTTTATTATCTGATTGAATAGCAACGCATTTTGCTTCTAGGATGTTTGAATCGATTTTAACTCCCGAATTTCCAAATGAATCATCAAAAGAGCCATTTTCTGTTAAGCAGATAGCCAAGGACCGTGAAGGATTTGGCACTATAGAAGAATAATAAACCCCTCCTGCAATCACTATTTTTTTTACTGATTTAGTATCGTTATCTATTTTAAGTGCTATATCATGAGCAATTGTTTCCTCCCCAGAAGAAGGGGGATTTACTATAACATAACCACCTGTTCCAAAACTAGAATCTAGCAATCCATTACTACAGTATCGTAAAACTACAAACCGCAATTTGCCATCATTTTCTTTGTTTTGGCTACAACCTGCTACAATAATTTTGCCATCAGGTTGAATAGCTACTTTATTAGCCAATTCAAATGGTTTTTGCAAATTAAATGTATTATTTATTACAATACCATTATTGCCAAAAGTTGTATCGCGAGTACCATCAGGGTTGTACCGTAATACAATCATGTTACTTGAGTAGGGTAAAAGAACATTGTTTGCAAATTCTGTATATGTTTCAATACGGCCAACTACAACTATTTTACCATCATTTTGTACAGCAACTGAAAAAGCTCTGCTACCGTATAGGTTATTGAAATCTTCGATAATTTTTCCACGATTCCCAAAACTTGTATCTATACTTCCATCCAAATTATATCGTGCTATAGCTATGCGATAGTATTTGTTTTTATTGTTAATTGATGAACCTACGGCAATTACTTTACCATCCTCTTGTATAGCAATATCATGCCCCTGATCATCCCCACCATTAAAATCTGTCAAAGTAATACCGCCTATTCCAAAGTTAACGTCTGGCAAACCTGATAAGATGCAGTTGATGTCATTATTATTAAGGAATGGCTGATGTATAGCATCATCGTTAAATGCATCAGAGCAGCTTACAATTCCAAAAATTAATATGATTTTAGCAAAATTCATAATTTTCATAAGCTGTACTACCTTATACATCAATTTGAATTATGTATAGAAACACTGCGCTATAACATTGGTGACATATATTTAGAATTGACTTACAAAAGATAACCACCATGAATAATATATATGGGCTAATGTACCATCTTTTGCATTTTCTTGATTTGAAAAAAATATGGAATATGTATAGCTTTGAATATCTATTAAAAATTTTATTTGAGATAGTAAAGGTCTTTTGAATAAATAAATTACTCCTATTGTTGCGCATGGAGATATAATATAAAATTCTGGTGATTTGACTGTAGAATTAATATTCCTATAAAGCCATAAATATGTTTGTTCATTTTTGCCTTTCCCCAAATATAAAGAAAAAGAATACTTAAAATTCCAACCGTTTGAAAATGATTCAGGTTTATTTTCAAAGCCAAAGCCAAAACTATAGGTTTTATATTTAACTAAATAGGGAAGTGTCTCTGCAGCAAAGAAATTATTTTTATCATCTTCTTCTTTAGAAGGGATATATAGTATTGCAGGAATATAGTAATTAAGGTATCGTAATACAAAAAATACATCGTTAGCATTTTTATTAATATGTGATGCTTGCTCTGGAGAGAAGTGATACACTAGATCAAATTGCTGCTTTTTTGTTATAAATGGAAAGTGACCGGAAAATTTTTTATTTTGGTTAATATCAGTAAAATCGATTGAATATTTGGCAGTACCTAAAGTATAAACATCATACGAAAATTTTGATTCAAAACCTAAATATCCTACCGCAAAAAGGAAAAGATAAGAGTATCTTGAGTTTATGACAGAATTATTATATATATCATTATTGTTGTTTGACTGACCACCTATACCAAATGAATTTTGTACTTCACCGTTTATAGAAAAATCATTCCAAGTAATATTGTATCGTAAAAATGCCAGAAACAATGGTTGGACATTAATATTTATTTTAGATTTGGCTTTGTCAACTATATCATTGTCATAAAATATTTTTATATATTTATATCCAAAACCGGGTTCAATATTTATGGAAACATCAGAATCAGTAGTGGGATTTACTTCAGTGTCATTTGCCTTGTTAGAAGGATTAGATGATTCATCATTATATGATAAGCTATAATCAAACTCATTGTTTTGATATGCAAATGTATATAGTGGAATATTTAGATATAGAAAATAAATAATAATAGTAGTGGCTAAAATTATTGGATTAATTTTATTCATAATAATAACCAATGATTAAAATTAATGTATATTATTTTTATTATGTATATGTATATTTTAAATTCAAATTATATAAATATTAAAATTATGTCAAGCAATATTATAATAATATGATAAAAAAATATAAAATTTGTAAAAATTCAAGTTTGTATTTTTGTTATATGTAAATTAGCTAGTAATGATTTTTTTGTATCACTATATTGTCCGCTTTTATTTTTAAATTGCCACATTCATGAACACATAAAAACTTACAAAAAGCTATCGTACTTCTAAAGGTAGATACGAATTGTGATGGATTTTACGCACTATATCACTGGTTATGTCGGCTACGGTTGCGCATCCTGTCAGTATCATGGCTTTTTTAAGTTCAGCCTGAAGTGTCTTTAAGTAATACGCAACAGCTTCAGAACCCATGCCCACTGCTGCAATGGCAACAGGTCTGCCAATAAGTACATATTCAGCACCTAATGCTAAAGCTTTCAAAATGTCAACACCTGTTCTGAAACCCCCGTCTATTAATATATGTATATGCCCATGTACTTCGCGTACTATATCCTCAAGCACATCCATAGTGCCAACCATTTCGTCAAGTACTCTGCCGCCGTGGTTTGAGACAACAAGTGCATGGGCACCAGCTTCCACTGCCATAGCTGCATCGCGTGGGTTCATAATGCCTTTGAGCACAAATGGAAGATGAGTGGATGATATAATGGTTTTAAGCTCACTTAAGCTTTTTGGCTTTACTTCCTGATGTTTTAATTCCATAGTCTTAAACACAATCGCATCTATATCCATCCCTACTGCAACAGCGCCTGCTTGTTCGGCAGCTTTGATTCGCTTAATGATTTCGTCGTTATTTGCTCTAGGCTTGAATATAGGGATACCCATACCACCAAATTGAGATAGGGCTTCTATAGCTATTTTGTATTTTTCCGGGTCAGCACCATCGCCTAAAAATGCTATGGTTCCTGCATCCATACATCCCTTAACAACAGCAATGTTGTAATCAAGTTCGTCTATTGCTCCACCCAGATTAGTGACAGCTCCTGTAATTGGTGCTGCCATAACAGGAAAGGAAAGGTGTATGCCAAAAATAGAACTGGAAGTATCAGGATTAGTAACATCGTGTATAACGCGAGTATTTATTTTATAGTTGAGGAGTGCTTCGCTGTTGCGTTTAAATGATGCTCCACTGCCCACACCACCCATGCCGGGGACACCGCTGGCGCAGTCTTTGCCATTGCACTGTTTGCATACATAGCATACTTTGCGCAATCGCTCCCGTGCTGAAATATAAATGGTATCCATGGAAAGTTCAGATTCATCGCATATTTCTATGTTGATCACCTCTCTGCATTTGCGTACAGCTTCTTCGGCTTCTTCAAGAGTGTCGGCAACGGCTATGATGTGGCCTGCTTTTTCAACGTTTGAAGTTGGCTTTTTTACTTTATCGCCAGGTTTTACATTTATAAAAATTTCGGCTATACCAGGTATTTTTAGGGCTTCTTCAACACCGCATATCTTTTTCACAATACCGGGCTTTGTGATAATTGCCCGCTCAATGGCAACCCTGTTATACAGTGGTTCAAGATTGCCGGGTTCCTGCCCTAACGCAATTTCAATAGCCGCACGCATAAGATTAACACCTGTTGAAAGAGGATAAGTGTATGCAGACATAAATCCACCGGAAAGCCGCGCGGCTAACTCGCCTATTTTAGGTCCTTCTTTTGTTATTTTAATATCCCCTTTTGCACAACCAAGGTGAATACCTAATGCTTTTATGCCAGCCTTCATCACTTCGCAAGCGCTATCCTGAATTTCTTGTGGTAGTTGTGATGGCATGGTATGTCCGGTTTCAACAAAATGGGGTGGATATTCAATAATGCGGTCAGCAATACCAGTGAAAGTAACTTCACCGTTAAACACCACGGCGTCTATAGATAATTCATGACCTTCCATAAATTCTTCTATGATTAGTTCGCCGCTGGGTGAGGCGCTTTTAGCAAATGCAAACGCATCGGCAATCTGATTCTTATTGTCAATGCGCATAACACCACGTGCACCCATATTGTCTGAAGGCTTTATAACTACTGGAAAACCAAGTACTTTGCACGCTTTTTTTGCATCAGAAAGTGACCACACGGGGAAAAAATGCGGTGATGGAACACCATACTCAAAAAATCGTGTGCGCATTTTTATTTTATTAGTGGCAGCAATGGCATCCTCAAATTTTATTCCAGGGAGATTGAGTGCATTGGCAACAGCTGCAACGGTGGCAGATGCATCGGTACCAACAGTAAGAACGCCTGAAATAGGGGTAATTTCATTCTGTTTTTTTGCAACTCGCACAGATCCTTCTATGTCACGAGTGCTCATAACAATTGGTATATCGGCGTATTTCATCCCAAGGGCATTAGGATTATAATCGGTAACTATCACCTGTAATCCCATTTTTTGAGCTGTCTGTATAACTGGTACCTGTAGAAGGCCACCGCCAATTACCATAATAGTCTTTTTCATGTCATACCTCTATATTATGTCACATTAGATTTCCCTGACAAATAAGGCAATACTTTTGCTATTATAATTATTGGCTATTTTAGCTCTAAACTTAAATGTAATTTTTAGTTGCATTTCTGGAGCATTTCCAAATAGTATATAGTGCTGTAGTAGCTTATAACTTTGATTGCGATAGGGAATGGAATATGTATAAAAAAATATTTTCTACATTGTTTTGTATTTTTTTAACTGCTGTGTATGCCCAGGATCCCGAGGATTTGACAAGAGAGGGTGTTGAACTGGGTAGAAAACAAAAATATGAAGAATCACTCCAAAAACTGGATGAATCCATAAAGATCTACAATGTGCGTTCGGCCAAGACACTCCATAATATGGGGTATGTGTATGAACTCAAAGGTGATATAGCTAATGCAATACCTGCATATGAGGAAGCGGTGAGGCGAAATCCCATACAAATACCATCGCTTGAGAGGCTTGGGTATTTATATTACAAAACAGGTTTGTTTGACAAGGCTGTGGCCACAGGTGAGCAGGTGTTAAAGCTTGACCCTAAAAATCAGGAAGTCATTAAGTGGTTGCCTGATGCATATAAACAAAAGCTTATTGCACAGGCTCAAAAGCAGATGGAAGAGAGAGCAGCGCAAGAAGAAAAGAAAGCCGTTAAAGAAGTAACTGCTGAAGAAGAAAAACCTAAAGAAACAAAGCGTATACTTCGTGCTACAGTTGATGGGATGTTTAGGGTTGGGTATTTTCTTGATAGTAGAGGCTTTGAGATAGTCAGTGATAATGGCCTTGGACCAAATATACCAGTACAGGCTTTTATAGATGCAGGACCATTTGATGGATGGGAAGCTCGCGTCACAACTGGCAATCCTTACTATGGGGCATTGCTACCTGATGTCAATGCGTGGATGGAGAAAGTAGAGGGATTGTTTAATGCGGGGGGATACTATCTGGGGTTTGGTATGCTTGGAAACCACCACAGAAGCGGTGGACTATTTGGTCAAGATGAACACATCAACGATTATAAGCTGGGAATGGTGTTTGGATTTACTCAGGATAAAGCTAAAATTGATATAGCTTTGTATCCACGGCTCATTATGCGCGATGGAGAAAAGTCAAGCGGACAAACATTTGATGCTGATTATTTTGACTTTGTATATACATACACATTTGATAAATATTTGTACTATTACACAAAATTCACTATTAATGAATTTTATTTTTTTGATCATACTATACCTGCATGTGCGTATGTTGGAGTATATGATTTTAGTATAGGGGTTGTGTTGAGCAGGTATAATGAGCTAACCGGCCAAAAACAACTTTCCTTTAACTTTAGCCTTACTGAACGCATGTATTTTGACAGCATTAATACAGAAAACCCGTATGCAAAGTTTGGCAATGGTCAAGGGTGGTTTGGAATAAACACTGACAAATGGACAAAAGGAGATCCTTTTTCTGGATTCAGGTCACTTTCACATGTATTTTCTGTAGGGGTGGAGGAGTATGTTCATAAGAATGTATTTCTTTATCAAACATTGGGTTTTGAACTTGCTGATACATCCGAAGACCATCATGAAATTACAATTAAAATTGGTGCAGGAGTTGAACTATAGCAATGGATTATGCAGCAATTACTGAAGATGCTATTGAGGTATGCAAACAGGCAGGAGCTATTATTCTTGAAGGGTATTACCGCAATGATGTGAAAATAGATTATAAAAGCAAAACAAATCTGGTAACCAATATAGACTATGAATCAGAACAATTTATAGTTGAAAGTATTAACAAAAAGTTTCCCGACCATGCGATAGTTGCCGAAGAGGGTAGCCTAAAAAAGACAAATGGTAACTATGTTTGGTTTGTTGACCCATTAGATGCTACCAATAATTTTGCGCACAAGATACCACTTTTTTGTGTCACCATCGCATTATATTCACGGCAGTTAAAAACAACAGTGGTTGGCGTTGTCTATGAACCCTTACGGGATGAATGTTTTTATGCATGGAAAGGTGGTGGCGCCTATCTCAATACAAAGCGTATATTTGTTTCACAGATTGGGGATATTGGCATTTCAGTTATTGCAACAGGGTTCCCGTATAAAAAAGATGATCCGCAAGTTAATAATCTTAAACAGTTTAATAATGTATTACCACATGTACAGGGAATCCGACGTATGGGCTCAGCAGCAATTGACCTTTCGTATGTGGCATGCGGCAGGTTTGATGGGTACTGGGAACCCATGCTGTATCCCTGGGATATGGCAGCAGGCGCACTTATAGTGGAGGAAGCCGGCGGAAAGGTCACTAAATACAATGGTGATACTTTTGATCCAGAATACCCTGAGATATGTGCCACTAATGGATTGATTCATCAACAGCTTTTGGAATGCATCAACAGGTAAAAGCGGTATTCTTCTAAATTTTATTGGGTACTTTACCGATACATTATACGAAAAACTGTTATTGTGGGCGGTCTATATGAAGAAAAAATATTTTGCACTATGTATGGTATTGTGTGCATCTGCATTATTGGCTCAAACTACTCAAAAATTGGATATCCCAATACAGTCGCTATATAGCAATCAAGTAAAAATAAAAGATGTGTATTTTAACAAAAGGGTGGATGTAGGTGGGAAAGGGGATGTGCTTGAAGTTGAAGTGATATTTGAAAATCTAACTGATAATCCTATGGATTTGTATGTCAATGTCATTGCAACGTATGAAAAGGAAGAAAAAGCAAAGTCTAGTTTTGAGATGCCAATACCTGAAAAAGAAAGGATACGAAACTTTGTTCCGTATCCTGATGATATATCAAATTATGAATATACTGATAGTAAAGGTAAAAAGATATATCAGGCGTATCCCAAGAATACAAAATCAGGGATTAACCCTTTGACAAACAAACTGTATTCGCTTTCAGTAAGAGACAACCTGGTAGTACGATCCTATCATATTTCGCCATACCGCAAGGATTTTGTATTCTTTAATTTTGTTACGATACTTGTATTTGACAAAGACGGTAATCCCATCTTGCGCGAAGTATATGAATTGACTGGAAAAAGAAAATAACAAAAGGCGGCATAAAGCCGCCTTTTTTAATTTTTCCTTTATACATACAACAGTGTATATTTAAATAAGTTTACGTGCTCTTAAAGCTTCTATCACAATAGATGCTATCTGTTCTGGTGTAAACTGAGCAATGTTAAATGTAAGATCGTATGATGCCGGATCATAGGCATCAAATTTAATGTACTGAGTCATGAACTCATGACGCTGTTTATCCTTTTCTTCTATAAGTTTTTCTGCTGTTAGTCGGTCCTTTATCTTTTGGATTTCCATAACTTTTTGAATGCGGTATTGCAGTGGGGCAACAAAGCGAAGGTGCAGACCATAGCGCAATCCCTTTGTGATAATTACAGAACCTCTTCCCACTAGTATGGCATTGCCATGTATTGCAAGTGTTCGTATGGTATTTGCCAGTTTCTGAAACACAGCTGCCTGCGGTGGCAGGTCAGCAAGCATTGTTCGCCATAGTTCACTCATTTCCTCACGGAGTTTTGTGTCAATTGTTTCCACTATTTTTTCAGAAATGTTGTATTGTTCTTCAATTTTATTAATTAAATTTTTATCGTAAGTGATCCATTTGTCGGTGTTTTGCAATTCGTTGAGGCTTTTAGCGATAGCTTCGGCAATATTACTTGCAAAACATCCATATTGGCGGGAAATGGTTATGAAAGGTCGGGGTTTGTCTTCTTTTTCAATCACCTTTTTTTCTTGTTCCCATACCTTCATCTGGTTTTGAATCCAGCGTTCCAGTGTTGATTCTTTGATTGGGTTGCTCATAACTAACTCCTATAATTGCTAAGATATAATTATAAATAAATATAATGACTTATGGCAGTTCTTTACCCCTTTTCATAAAAGGGAAAGACAAGAAACCTTTAAAAAATTAATCCAACTATCTAACAGTGTAATTATTTTTCAATTATTTTACTTTGCATACAACACAATTTTTGATAACTATAAATCACGCTGCAATGGAATCATATAAGCCATATTTCACTTGACCTGAAAATTTACGCATGGGATAGTATTATTGTTTATGAATTTTATATTCAAAACGTAGGATTGTATATGAAAGCTATTATCATGGCAGGAGGGGAAGGTACACGGTTGCGGCCATTGACATGTAACAGGCCAAAACCTATGATACCAGTACTCAACAGGCCGGTAATTGAATATACAGTGCATTTACTCAAGCAGTACGGCATTACCGATATTACAATGAGTTTGTTTTATCTTCCCGAAAATGTTGTTAATTATTTTGGTGATGGTACATTCTGGGATGTTTCAATTGACTACAGCATTGAAGAAATGCCATTAGGTACAGCTGGAGGAGTGAAACATGCGTTAAAAGATTATGACGATACGTTTATCGTTTTAAGTGGTGATGGCATCTATGATTTTAATATACAGGATATTATTGCTTTTCATAAAAAAAACAATTCACTAGTTACTATCGCCCTGACACGAGTTCCTGACCCTATAGAATATGGTATTGTCATTACCCGCGAAGATGGCACAATAGAGCGGTTTTTGGAGAAACCATCATGGGGGGAGGTTTTCAGTGATACGGTCAATACTGGGCTTTATATTATTGAACCTGAAATCATGGAGCAATTTGTACCCCAGGATGAAAAATTTGATTTTTCTTACGACCTATTCCCTTTGTTGCAAAAAAATGATATTCCCCTTTATGGGTATATTGCTCCAGGCTACTGGTGCGATATTGGCAATCTGGAGGCATACAGAAAAGTACATATGGATATTCTCAATGGCCTTGTGAGGATTAATTTTCCCGGGAAAAAAATAGGCGAAAATATATGGGCAGGCAAGGATGTTGAAATCCATCCTGATTCAACAGTAGTGGGACCTGTTGTGTTAGGAAATTTTGTAAAAATAAAAAAAGGTGCTGAAGTTTCAGAATATAGTGTTATTGGCGATAATACTGTAATTCATGAAAATGCCTCAGTACGCAGGAGTGTGGTATTACACAACACAATAATTGGCACAAAGACCGAGGTGCGTGGTGCAATTATTGGCAAACGAAATGTTATTGAAGATACAGTATCAATTTATGAAGGAGCAGTTATCAGTGATGATTGCCAGGTGGGAAACAATGCCAAGATAGCTCCAGGAATACGAATTTGGCCCGAAAAAATAATAGATCAGGGTACTCAACTGAATTCGGACCTCATATGGGGAAAAACAGAAAAAAAAATACTCTTTTCAAATGAAGGAATATATGGCTCGTTTAATATCAAAATTACACCTGAATTTGCTGCAAAGTTAGGTTCAGCAATTGGGGCATATCTTGGGAAAAATAAAAAAGTTATTGTAAGCAGAGATACCACCCGTGCCTCCAGGCTTATTAAACGTGCCCTAACTGCAGGGTTATTATCCATGGGAGTAGAAGTGTATGATCTGGAAATAGCAAGTATACCAATAAATAAATATTCTGTTGTATATGAAAATGCTGACCTTGGCATCTATGTGCAGATTTCACCACATACTGATTTGCAGTTTAATCTTATCAGGATTTTTAATAAGAAAGGGTTTGAACTTAATAATGCAGAAAGAAGAAAAATTGAAAATATATTTTTCAGGGGCGATTATCCACGAAGTAGTGCATTTGAAGTAGGGAGGTTGTATTATCCCACCCATAATGTAGAGTCATATATCATGTATGTTTCAAATTTTGTAAATAAGGAGATAATAGCTAAAAAGCAGTTTAATGTTATAGTTGACTGTTTTTATGGTGCCACTACACATGTTTTTCCGGCTCTGTTGGCTGCGTTTTCGTGTACAGCAACAGTAATGAGGGGGCAAATCCGTGAATTTAATAGTACTGAAGAGATACGGAATGAAAGTAGAGATGCAATCAATGGGATAAAAAATTTTGCAAAGTTAAATAATGAAATTGGAGTAATCATAGGACCACATGGGGAACAGATAACTGTTGTTGATGAGGAAGGCACTATTTTGCAGCTAGATGACATTACAACATTGTTAGGACTATTATTTGCAAAACACAGAAAAATTAAAGAATTATGTATTCCGGTGATAACATCATCACGGTTAGAAACAATTGCAAAAGAGAATCATATTGCTCTCAGAAGAGTATCTCATACTCTGTTATTTGATGATGAGATTGCTATTTTTTCTAAAAATTCAGAATCTGTGTATCCTCATATTATATTTGAGTATGACCCAATGATTACATTTTTGTTATTACTTGAGCTTGTTGCACTAGAAGGAAAGAAATTATCCGAAATACGCCGTTTGTTACCGCACTCAAATATGTATCATATTGTTATGCCATGCCCTGTTGATGCCAAAGCTTTAGTAATGAGGGAGATAGCTTCATGGGCTGATGGCCATGTTGAGCTTATTGATGGTGTAAGGGTTGTGCATAATAATGGGTGGATATTAATTTTACCTGATACTTTGTTACCATCAGTTCATATATACTGTGAGGGAGTATCTGATGAAGCACGAGATACAATAATTAATAACTACAGTGCCAAAATAAAGAAGATAACTGAAAAGTATACATGAGGAATATGAAAATGAAACAGTTAATTAACAGGGAAAGACTTATTTCTACATTTATTGATTTGGCAAAGATATCTTCACCTTCATGGGAAGAGAAGGGTGTTATTGAATTTATACAACAAAAAGCACAGAAGTTAGGGGTTTCCTGTGCATTGTACCCATGTAAAAATTCTTTCAATGTATTGATACATATTCCCGGAGAAAGTAGCTACGTACCTGTTCTTTTTTCAGCTCATATGGATACCGTAACACCATGTGAAAATATACAGCCGGTAGTGAAAGATAACAGGATTGTGTCTGATGGAAGAACTATATTGGGGGCTGATGATAAATCAGCAATAGCGGCTTTCTTGGAAGCTATAGAAATATTGAAGGAAAATAGCATGCCTCATGGCCATATTGAGTTTTTATTTTCATGTGCCGAGGAAGTAGGACTTTTTGGAATAAAAGGATTTGACCTTTCACAGGTTAAAGCCCGATATGCATTTGTGTTTGATAGTGACGGGCCAGTGGGGAAAATCATTGTAGCAGCACCATATCATATAAGCATGAAAATTGCTGTTAAAGGTAAAGCTGCACATGCTGGCATGGAGCCAGAAAAGGGAGTGAGTGCAATCAGAGTACTTTCTGAGATAATACATGCTATTCCTCATGGTAGGATTGATAAGGAAACAACAGCAAATGTAGGGATAATTAAGGGTGGCCGTGCAACAAATATAGTTGCTGAAGAAGCTGAATGTACCCTTGAAACCCGTTCACGACAAAAATCAAAGGTGTTTGCGGTTAAAAAAGAAATAGAGAACATTGCCAAAAATATTGCCAAAAACCACAAAGCAAAAGTTAATATTGACAGTACTATGGATTATGAAGGATATACCATTAGAGAAGAGGATACTATTGTTGCAATTGCATCAAAAGCTTTAAAAAGTATTGGTATAAAACCTTTGCTGGCAGTTTCAGGAGGTGGCAGTGATACCAATATATTTAATACACATTCAATCCCAGCAGTAAATCTTTCATCTGGAATGAGGCAGGTACATACAACTAAAGAATACATCACAATACCAGATCTGGTAAATGTTGCTGCTTTAGTACTGTCTATTATTGAAAATGCAAAACGATGATACATTATTTGCTGCATCCTAATTTTACAATAAAATATGCTCCACAAACAAGAGTAAGTGGCAGAGTAAGAAAATAAGTAAATAATTCAGGCATTTTTACCACATTGGGATGCAGTACTTTTTTGCCAAAATAAGAATAATGGAAATATTGAGGATCTTTTGTTCGTTTATAGATGTTAACTGCTATTTTTGTTTTAACGTATAGCATGCCAAAAAAGATTACCCCGGATTCTATAAATAGTATGCGTTCTAAATTTATTGCTTTTAGTTCTTGAGGAAATAGTAATATGAAAACAGATAGAAATATACCCAAAAAGATATTGATCATTGAAGTGAAAAGGAAGCCCTTAAAGTCTTTATCCTGTTTTTTTGAAATATAGCGTATAATATAAAAAACATGGATGGCTAAGGAAATTTGCAGGATTATAATAAACGTTAGAACAATCATACTAGCTCTTATATTAATCTTTAATAAAGCCTAACCCCGGCAACGTGGGCAACGGGGTTAAACCATTATCAATGTAAAAAACAAAAAAAAAATACAATTTAAACGTTTTTTCATTATACTATCTATTATATACAAGTCAAGAAAATCATTGCTGCATGTTAAACAATTGCTTGCGTTTGAAAACAAAAGAGTATTAATATGAACTATCGCAAAAAAAGGAAAAATTATGTGTGGGCAACAGTTTACCTATAACCTGTATGAACTATTCCTGGAAAAAGCACTGAAATTCCCAGACAGGATAATGATGTATTATAATGGTATATCCATACGGTTTAAAGAAGCCTTGCAAAATGTGCACAAAACCGCACATGCATTACGAGTAGCTGGAGTACATAGTGGCTCTACTGTTATATTACAATCGGGAAATACACCATATTTTATATATTGCTACTTTGCCATATTGCAGTGTAATGGAATCCCAGTTTTGGTTAATCCATTGGCACGCCAGTATGAGTTACAGTATTACTGTAGCGTGACGTTGCCTGCATGTGTTATCACGGACTCAAAAATGGCTGAAAGGCTTTTGGATCTTGGTGTTATACAGGATCATCAGAAATTCATTACATTAGATACTAATAGTGCCTTCACATCAATGCAATCAATAATTGCTGGGGAATCATTATACAGCAATTATGATCAAGAAAATAGTAGTGATGCAGCAATTATCTTTACTTCTGCAATGGACGGATACGCTCTGGGTGCAGTATTGACACATTATGGCATTTTCCAGAGTGCAAAATCAGTTGCTCAGATGATACCTGAATATGCAGCAGTGTTTGTAGCTGTGCTCCCATTATTTCATGCGTTTGGACTTACCTCATCGCTGTTTGTGCCATTGATTAAAAATTTACCAATAGAACTTGTGGATAAATTTTCACCAAAAAAAATTGCCCGGATACTGACAAACAGGGAAATTAAATGTTTTGTGGGAGTCCCGGCAATGTATTCCATCATGAAAGCCATATTTGAGAGAGATTTTGATTTCAGTCACATACAGTTGTGGGTAAGTGGTGGAGATTATCTTTCCGGTGACCTTCAAGAATGGTATTTGCAAAGAGGTGTTGATATACGGCAGGGATATGGGCTCACCGAAGCTTCACCGATAGTAAGCTGGAATATGCCAGATATTAAAAATAAAAAATGTTCAATAGGAAAACCAATGCCATATAATGAGGTTAGGATTGTGGATGAAAACGGAAAGGATGTACCAACTACCATTGCTGGTGAGATCATCGTAAAAGGAATGAATGTAATTGAAAAATATTATAACAATCCAGCAAAAACAGGTGAATACATTAAAGATGGCTGGCTGTATACAGGTGATCTTGGATACTATGACAATGAGGGGTATTTATTTATATCTGGAAGAAAAAAGGATATGGTATTAAAAAATGGGTACAACGTCTATCCCAAAGAGGTGGAACGATTGCTATTGTATCACCCGGATATTGCAAGTGTCCGGATATCAGGACATGTTCATTTTTTAGGCGATAGTACCCACGAATGGCTGGTTGCACGCATAAAGCCCAAAAAAGCTAAACGATTATCATCTGAGGATATTAGATTATGGTGTGCAGATAATATTTCGGTCTATAAAATCCCTGATGAGATAATAATAGAATAAAAAAAAGAGAGGTAATCGGGCGATTACCTCTAGCTCTACAAAAGCATAGCGGAATACTTTGGAAGGAAATTGTTGTGTACCAGGATTTTCCCAGCTCACTATTATATATAAGCAAATCATATGCCATCGTCAAGCAAAAATTTTATATTTTTTCACCTAAATTAAAAAATTTTTATAAATTCAGCAAAAAATACAAGTTTTAGAGATATAAAAGTATCACTTTCATTTTAAAATACATACACTCAATTGCCATAACTAAACAAACAAATATAAGATGTCAAGATTATTGACCTGATATAGCCACCTCGTGATAAAATGTGTATGGATATACGGACACATGTTGCGAATACCGTACATACGGACTAATTAATGCATTATAATGAATATATTTTCTCTATGATGAAATACCAAAATAATCCATAAATAATTATTTCAGGTGCACCATCATACTAAGAGAATAAATCTTGATTATGTGGTAATATAACTTTTATTTATAAATAAACCAACACCTATACACATCATTTTTCCCATTGGTAATGATACTGCTTAGGTACTAAAAGAAGCGTTTATATGGCTTAGTGAGATGCAAGGTTATTCTAGTACTAAAAGGCACATGGTGTAATTAATTGCTTGACTTATGTTTTTTTGTTAATTATTAATTTGAAAAATAGAGGTTTTATTATGCAAAAATGTATATCACAAAATGGCGATTTGCTCGATAGTAAGGGGCAACTTATAGAAAAAGGGTACTCAACTTCACTTGTACGAAGATATAATCCTGAAAATGTTTCAGTATATACTATTCCATTTTTGAATAAATTGCGCATTAAGGAATGGGATTACTACGGTATAACTACGAAAGATTATTTTGTTTCGGCTACTATCTCACATATTGGGTATGCAGGCCTTGTTTTTGTATACTACATTGATTTTAAGACAAAAGAATTTATTGAGGATACCCTGATTACTCCTTTGGGCAAAGGATTTACATTGGGGCGCACAAGTGATGACGATAGTTACTTTAAAAAAGGTACTATAACTTTTACCTTTAGAAAAAAGGGTATTGATCGAGAAATATATGTACGATGGCCACAGTTTGGGAAAGGCAAAGGATTTAATGCTCACTGGATTATGAAGCAGACACCCCGCGATTCAATTGTGATGATGACACCTATAGGGAAGAAGAGGTTTTACTATAATCAAAAAATTAACTGTATGCCCGCAAGCGGTGCGTTTATGCTGGGTGGAAACGAATTTGGCTTTAACTATAATCAGGCACTGGCCACACTAGATTGGGGAAGAGGGGTGTGGGAATACAAAAGCTTCTGGAACTGGGCAAGCGCGTCATGGTTTTTACCCGATGGGACTCCATTTGGACTGAATCTGGGAAAAGGCTTTGGTGATTTATCGTATGCAACAGAGAATTGTTTCTTTATAAATGGACACATCCATAAGTTAGATAAAGTTGAATTCAATTATGACAATACTAATTTTATGAAACCATGGTATTTTGGTTCTAATGACGGGAGGTTAGGGCTTACATTTACACCTTTTTTTGAACGGGTGGCTGCATCTAATCTTTTACTCATAAAAAGTGAGGTACACCAGTTATTTGGAATATACAGTGGTTTTGTTGTTGATAGTAATGGGAAAAAAATTGATGTACAAAATATAATAGGTTGGGCCGAAGAACATCATGCACGGTGGTGAGGGGGTATATATGTCAGGATATTTTACAGTGCACTTACCCTCGTTTTGGCTAATGCATGTGCACTGGTCAATTGATAATGAAATGTGGGAAAAGATTGTTTCCAATGCTGTGGCGGATGTATACGGTGATCCTGTTTTATTTATACGCATAATGAAATTGCATGGCACTCAATGGATCCTTGATCAACAGATTGATGTATTTGGAAAAAATAATCACTGGATTGTATCAATTGGTGACCATTTACATGGGTCTGCTATTAAAGTTATGCTAGTGACAGCTATCGAGGGAAGTGGTGAAGAAACTATTTTTGAATCGGATGCCATTACACTACCGCTGTCGCCTGAAAACATGAAAGATACTATCCCTACCTTTACTAAAGAAATTCATGCAATAAATGCTATTGATAAAGCTGGCGAAAAGCGCGTATCTTCATGATAAGTGGCAACACAACCACCGTGCCCAAGCTATGCATTTTGCTGCATGCGCATCTTCCTTATGTTAGGAATACTTCAACACTCTTGCCACTTGAAGAGGTATGGTTGTATCAGAACATTGCTGAGTGCTATATTCCACTTATTCAAATGTGTAAAAAACTTGTAAAGAAAGATATTGCCCCTTCCATATCGCTTTCACTAAGCCCAACATTGCTTACGATGTTACAGCAAAAGTACTATCATACTCGTTTTAAAAACTGGGCTGCTGTAATGCTTGATGCTGTAGCACTTCTTAAAAAGAAGAACGATAGGGCGCATGCTGCTTTGAATTTTTATCATGATTTTATTATAAATTCACTTTCATACTTTGAAAAAATCAATGGAGATTGTGTCAATGCCTTTGGTGAATTGTTCAAGACCAACTCTATTGAATTGCTGACAACAGCAGGCACTCATCCTTTTTTCCCTCTTTTCAGAAACTATTCTTTTTTGCTGGGTTTACAAATTCAGGCGGGAATACATCTATTTGAACGCAATTTTGACACAATGCCGCAAGGATTCTGGATTCCAGAGCTTGGTTACTTTACGGGAATAGATTCATGTCTGTGTACACATTCTATTGCCTATACCTTTGTAAATGACAGGAGTGTACTGCTTGCAAAAAACCTTCCATCAACTGCAAATTTTTTTCCAGCAAAAACACCCTTGGGGCTGGTGGTGTTCCCTCGTGATGCTGTATTGTCAATGAAAATCTGGTCATCACACTCTGGATATCCTGGCCATCCCGTGTACAGGGAGTTTCATCACGATGCAATGTATGAATTACAGGAGCTATCGCCACAATTTGAACACAGACAGCTGGGCTTAAAAATTTATGCTATTACCGGCACCCAGCAAAAAGAATACTATGATCCAGAGAAGGCAAAGCAGATAGTACAGATACATGTTGATGATTTTATTAATACAATACTTACGCGTGCCAGTGATGTTACACGTATTATCAAGCGTGCTCCTGTGTTTATGGTGCCATTTGATGCTGAATTGTTTGGTCACTGGTGGTTTGAAGGACCGCTGTTTTTAGAATTGCTTATTGAAGCTATAGCTTCACGTGATGATATTGCTTGTGTCACCCCGCAAGAATTGTTGAAGGCTGATATGGAAATTATTGAACCTGTGGAATCATCGTGGGGGAAAGGCAATGATTTTTCCACCTGGTACAATGCAAAAGTACGCTGGTATGTAATGGAACTTGAAAAATTGCTGTATAGGTTTGGCCGTGTTGTTCATGAAAACACTGCTGCAGTTCAGCAGTGTGCACGAGAGCTAATGCTTGCAATGGCTTCAGATTGGCAATTTATGATATCAACGCAAAGCTTCCCTGACTATGCACAAAAGCGAATTGAAGACCATATTCATGCTTCTTCAACCATTCTTGATATAATTGAGAGAGGAATAAGGAATGATGCCTATATACAGGATAGATTTGAAAAATATCCTGTTTTTGATGATATTGGTTCAATTATTGCTGGGGCTCTGCGGTAAAGCTTTTTACTGTATGATAGTAGTATTCAAATGGTGGGGGCGAAGGAGGGAGATTTTTTATAATGAGCTTTCGAGCCCACCGCCGTTCTGTTTGCTCACACAGATCTTTTATTGTTCTTCCCGAACAGTTGGCACTAGCAATAGCAAGTTTTGATAATTCATCCTGAGATAAATGCTTTGCATAATTTGCAAATATACTTGCACGTTCTTGTTCACCCGGTAGTGGGAAGTGAATAGTCTGATCAAAGCGGCTGATAAGTGCATGATCTAAATCTTGCTTACGGTTTGTTGCGCCAATCACAATTGTATTAGTGATGGCGCCAATGCCATCAAGGCGCCGCAGAAGTACTGACAATATACGGCGTGTTGCTTCGTACATGTTTTGGTCACGGGAGCCTGCCAAAGAATCAATTTCATCAATGAACAGAATTGACCCACCAAGGTCTTCACATGAATCAAATATCTCGGCAAGGTTTTGCGATGACTGCCCATACCATTTTGACATAATTGACTCTACAGGAACATATACCAGGGGTATTTGTACTTCTTTGGCAATAATTCGTGCAATTGTGGTTTTGCCCACTCCTGGAGGTCCCTCAAAAAGAATTGCCCTTGGCCTGTTTATTTCAAAAGTTTTGCGAGTAATTTCTGCAATGCTATCATACACTTTTGGGTTTTTAAGTGGCAGTATTATCGATTCGCGGATGATACGTTTTACTTCTTCGTACCCTGCAATATAACCCCAGTCAAGTCCTCCTGCATCGGTGTATACTGAAGCTCCACGTTTTATAAGTCGGGTAACCGGATTTTCCTTTGCAGATGCATACGCTTTATGAATTAACGCAGTGATACAGTTGATTTCTTCCTGTGAAAGATTACCCTTTTTTGTGCATTCAATCTTAAAATTAGTAGTAAGTCCTGAAAATTCTATTTTGAGGTTATCAAAGATATTTTCTGTTTTGAAAAGATTTTTATTTAAAGCCTGCACTGCATAATAGCCATCTGAAAATGCATGGATTCGTATATGTTCAAGGTGATCTTTAATGATGCTTAAAAAATGCATTATGAGTGCAGGCGATAGCTCAGGGATTGGTATACAGATGCGTGTGGCACCTTTTTCAAATCCTATGTATGCTTCAGCAACAAATACGCCTTTCATTGACAACTCATCTATGGAGCGAAGGATCTGTGCCTTCATTGAGTCATAAGGGATTGTAGGAGTTTCGTTATTCATTGCTGCTATTGCCATAACCACCTTTAGTTTTGATTGTATTGATTATGCCAGTGCTCCTCCGTCAATGACAATGGTAGAGCCTGTGGTGTAACTTGCAGCATCAGATACAAGGTATAATACAGCTCCTGCCATTTCTTCAGGGAGAGCAACACGCTTCATTGGTATTGTCGGCAGAATCATATTTAAAATTTCCTGATTTTGTGTCATTACTGATGAAAATTTTGTTTCGGTAAGTCCCGGTAGAATAGCATTCACGCGGATGTTAAATGGGGCAAGCTCTTTGGCAAATGATTTTGTCATGGCAATTACACCAGCCTTGGTAATTGAATAAATTCCTTGAAAAGGAGCTGGGCGAATGCCGTTAATAGACGCAACATTTACTATTGAGCCCCCACCATTTTTTATCATGAGATTGGCAGCATACTGGCTTGCAAAGAAATATCCTTTGAGATTTACATCTATTGTTTTATCCCATGCATCAGGTGTTGCGTGTAACACATCGCCAAAGTATGGATTTGTTGCGGCATTATTGACAAGAATATCCAATCTGCCATACTGCTCTTCAACTACTTTGAATAAATTCTGTATGTCTTCTAATTTACCAATGTGGCAGGCTACTGCATGAGCTTTGCCACCATTTGATTCAATTTTGTGCTGCACTTTTTGTAAATCTTCAATCTTTCTGCTTGTGCAGTATACAATAGCACCATGAGCAGCCAGGCTTTGGGCAATAGCCTGCCCTATACCACGGCTGGCACCGGTAACTATCGCTATCTTCCCTGTTACATCAAATGATATTTTACTCATACTTCCTCCTAAATTTATACATTGTTTACTCTGCTAGAGCACAGGTAAAGTGGGGGTAATGTTCGTCAAGCCATTTGTACATACACTGTGGTGGAATCAAAGTAAAGCAAAAATACTTTTTATAAACAAAGCATTATGTTGTCTGAAAAGTTAACAAAAAAATATGAAGCGGTCATGCATTTTTATATTGCAAAATATATATTTGATGTCGTAATGCATAAAATAAAAAAAAGGAGGAATGATAAAAAAGTCAAAATAGTTGCGGTGGAACGAGGATCTGTTCAACTATGATAATGAACAGGCAGGTTACCGTTCGTCATAGTATGTGGTCATAAAGACCGGGAAGGAGAAT
>JAOAIH010000029.1 GCA_026414805.1 Spirochaetota bacterium
TTTTATACACATTACCATCAGACGGAATAGTCTTGGTGCCCTTTACCTGAAATGAAACTGCAATCCGCTCTTCTTGCATTGCAGGCATTTCAGCCTCCTGGGGGTGGCCTGCTCACTGTCTTCTTCACTCCTCAGTTGCATGCTTTTAGCAGAATCTTTATAATAATACAGCTGATACACATCAAGATACCACGCATTCATTGTTGGCAATTGTGTAGCAACAAATGGCTTTGAGGTCGATAGCTCCAAAACTACATCCTTCCAATCTTCTCCGGTGCGCTGATACACCCGTGCAGTAAATCAATTACAATTAGATTTTCACCTTTATGCAAATTCAGCCTTGCTTCTTTCTTCACCTGTGCGCAATCATAATATACAATAACTTTAGTAATTTCAGGTTTAACTGTCTGTGCAAAAATTACTGTTGAGCTTATAACAATCATCATTATTACTAATATAGCTTTTTTCATAGAAAACCCTCCCGGAAAATAGAATATACGCATTTTGCTCATCCTTCTCTTGAGTAAAGTAAAGAAAAGCATTGAGTGTGAAGTACTATTTGTGTAACCTCACCTGTGCAATCTGTCGTGAAAGTGACACCAGTCTGTTGTTGTCCCAGATTTCAGTATCAGTTTCAAGCAATCCACAGGTTATAAACCGTGTGCGACTATAAAACAAAAGCCATTCAGATTGTGGCATATTCCTGATATTGACTGTCAATTCTATTGTTGGAACCCAAGCAACAAGCCCTAAGCTTACAAATACTGCAGGTGGGATTGCATCTGAAAAAAGTAGCAATGAAGGAATATCATATTCTCTTTTTTGTCTAAAAGATATCCACCCTTTTTGTATTGATTCTTCACGAAGTTTTCCTTGCATCCACCCAGCTGAATATGGATCAAGGCGAATATCTACCTGAGAAGATAGTGAATAGTTGGGTATTTCCGGAATTGCCATACACTCATGTATAGCACAAACCGTGGGTACACCTGTTTCATATTTTTCAATATCACAATCTATTTTTTCATTTGCAAAGGTGCCCCATGCCCGTATCTTTTCTTTACCATCCTGAAAAAGGCGTGCCTGATACCTGTTAAATTGTGAGGATTGTGCAAAACATTCAACATGCACTTCACAGTCACCAGGGTTGCAACGGGAAATATAATTGGCTGTAACAATAGGTGTTGATTTTTTGTCGCTTTGCAAAAGCATTGCTTTTCCAAGTAATGCAATGAGATAGCCACCATTGGGAATTCCATTTACCAGCCAGTTGTGCGAAATAAACCCTTGAAGCCTGCCATTACCAGATACTATGAAACTACTATCATTATCAAAAACATGCATTTTCTACCTCAAATAGTGTTATTTTTGAGTAATACTATACATATGGATGATATTTATTCAAACAAATTCTATAAATTATTGGAAATACCAATTCTATATTCTATTTGACATTTTTACAAAGCATCCATAGCATATCATACTTCTTTTCCGGTGGTTGTATTTTTAGCTGCTTTCACTTACACCCGGGCAGATGAATTGTGTATCTTTAGTCAATCAACCCCTTTTTTACAGGAGCCAGTATTTCATAGTAAAAAATTAAAAACAACAATTGAATAATCATGAAGAAAAAACTACCATCTTTTTTTGACTGTATTGCTCTTTTATCTATTACAATAGTCCTTCTTTTTACCGGCACTGTTGTATTCAAAATACCCATTCCATTGCTGCTCATAATTTCAGCTTCCATTGCAGGAATCAAAAGTTTTCTTCTTGGGCATAACTGGTCAGAAATTGAGAGCAGTATAGTCAATGTCATAAAAGGTACTTTGCCTGCTATTATGATTCTACTGACTGTTGGAATATTATCTGGAGGCTTCATTGCCTCAGGAACCATACCGCCGCTTATCGATTACGGATTAAGGCTAATTCATCCCACATGGATTTTACCCGCGGCCTATATTGTATGCTGCATAAGCAGCCTTGTTATCGGCAGTTCCTGGACAACAGCTGCAACGATAGGAGTAGCACTTGTGGGGATGGCTGATGCAATGAATGTATCTCCTGCCATTTGTGCTGGTGCTGTTGTTTCAGGTGCATATTTTGGCGATAAACTATCTCCACTTTCAGATACAACGAATTTAGCCCCAGGTGTTTCAGATACCGATCTTTTTTCTCATATACGTGCCATGATGGCAACTACTATCCCAGCTTGGGGAATAGCACTTATAGGCTTTATTGTGGCAAACATATATATTGTCCCTGATACAAATAGTCGACTGGAACAGATTGGTTCTATACTACATACATTGGAGTCATCCTTCAACCTTCACCCTGTTACAATTCTTCCACTTGCTTGTGTTATAATCATGGCATTACTTCGTTTTCCGGCTGTTGTAATTCTTTTATCAGGAAGCTTTGTTGCAATACTGATTGGGTGGCTTGTACAATCACATAGTTTGATTTCAGTGCTTCAATCTGCATACTCAGGCTATTCAATTGATACAGATAATGAAATAATTAATAATCTTTTAAACCGCGGTGGTATCGTTAGTTTTCTGGAAACAACTCTTATCATTCTCTGCGCAACAGGATTAGGAGGCATTTGGGAAAGCGGAGGATATATAACATCGCTACATGATAATTTGCTTCATAAAATTAAGACCAATAAAATGCTTATAATAGCAACAGTTGTTACAGCAACTATCTCAAATATAATTATGGCCGAACAATATTTATCTATCGTAATAACTGGCAGAATATATAAAGATGCATATAAACGAAAAAAACTACAACCATTTATGCTTTCCCGCTCGCTTGAGGATGGCGGCACAGTGACATCAGCACTGGTGCCCTGGAATTCCTGTGGGGCATTCATGAGCTCTGCTCTTGGGGTATCTACTGTGCAGTATCTTCCATTTGCCTTTTTTAATCTTGTAATGCCGACTGTTGCAATTGTCTTGACAGCATTAGGGCTATTTATCTACAGGAAGAAAGAAAACTAATTGTTTTCAACTCAAAATAAAGAAGAACTCAGGAGTAATTATTCATGCAAAATAACATAAAAAAAATACCTTCTCGTGAAGAAATCCCTGCTGAATATAAATGGGACCTTACCCCTTTGTTTTTATCCGATAGTGACTGGGAAGCCTTATACAAGGCAATAGAAAATGCATTGCCCACATATACTCAGTATGAAGGCAAGTTACAAGACTCGTTTGACGTTTTTCTTAACGCAATTGAATTTGATTTATCCATTGCACGTGATATTGACAGGCTCTATACGTATGCGCATTTAAAAAGCGATGAGGACACCACCAATCAGAATGCGCAGGCAATGCTACAAAAAGCACACGCAATAGCCCAGCGTGCTGCAGAAGCTTCAAGCTTTTTAGTACCCGAAATACAATCACTGCCTGAAGCTGTTATCAATAACTATCTGTCACATCCTGAAATGACCCTCTATACATTTTATATTGAAAAAATACTCCGTTATAAAGACCATACACTTTCAAAAGAGATTGAAGAAATTCTGGCAATGGCGCATGAAGTTGTAATTGCACCGGTGGAATTTTTCCGTAAGCTTGACAATGCCGACATGCACTTTGGCACAATCACCACTGAAGATGGCACAACCGTTGAATTAAGCCACGGAAATTTTATCACATTTTTGATGAACTATAACCGTGATATACGCATGAATGCCTTTCATACCTACTATCAGGCATACTCCAATCATAAATACAGTCTTGCACAGTCACTAGCAAGTTCGGTGAAGAAGGATGTTTTTTTTGCACGCGTTAGAAAGTTCAAAAGTTGCTTGCATCAGGCCTTGTTTCCTGACAATATCCCTGAAAGCGTCTACCACTACCTCATAGAAACAGTCACATCAAATCTGCACGGGCTTTTTAAATATTTAAACTATAGAAAAGAGGCATTACAACTTGATGAACTGCACTTTTATGATACTTATGTACCGTTAGTTGAGGATATCCCTTTTAGCATGGAATATGAAGAAGCCTGTAATCTCTGTGCCCAGGCACTGCACCTACTTGGCGATGAATATGTTTCTGTTTTGCATAAGGGCTTGCTGGGAGGATGGGTTGACCGCTATGAAAACAGGGGCAAGATAAGCGGTGCGTATTCATCTGGCTGTTATGACTCTCCACCATATATTCTTATGAACTATGATGCACATACCATCAACAGCCTCTACACCCTCATACACGAATCAGGCCACTCCATGCATTCATATTATTCCAGGAAAAACCAGCCATATGTGTACCACGAGTACACCATCTTTGTTGCTGAAGTTGCCTCCACTCTCAATGAAATTCTCTTAAGCCACTATCTGTTGCAGCGTTATAGTGATAATCCTCACATGCAGGCATATATCCTTAATCGTGAAATAGATGAAATACGGGGCACATTATTCAGGCAAACAATGTTTGCAGAATTTGAGCTTATTACACATACCATGGCTGAGAATAATAATCCCCTTACGTTCCAGTCCCTCACAGAAACGTATACTAACCTGTTACAAAAATACTTTGGCACTACTATTACAATCGATAGCGAGCTTTGTATTGAGTACCTGCGTATACCACATTTTTACTCATCATTTTATGTATATAAATACGCAACAGGAATAGCAGCGGCACTCTCACTTGCTCGGCACATTATAAAAGACCCTGATGCATCAAAGCGTTACCTCCAATTCCTGTCGTTAGGTGGGAGCAAATTCCCCCTTGAGCAATTACGGGTTGCTGGTGTTGATATGGAGTCGCCTGCACCAATTATAGATGCCCTACATTATTTTGACAGCCTTGTAGACAGGTTTATTGAAATTCATAAAAAGCTTCATTAATGCGATAGCTTCTGTAAAAGTTTCTGTGCCTTGACATTACCTGGATCAGCAGCAAGGATTTTATTACAGTATTCTATTGCTTCGCTTGTTTTATGCAACGCTGCACAAATTGCTGCCATAATCGATAGTGCAGGGATATATGAGGGCTGCAAGGAAAGTGAATGTGCTGCAGCACGATACGCCTCATCATAATTATGCAGCTTATAATGAGCTATCGCCAAAAAATATTGTGCCTGGTTGTCATCAGGTTTCTTTGCCACATACTCCTTGAGATGTACCAGTGCATAGTTGAACTGACGTGTATATATATATGAACGTGCTAAAAGATTAAGTGCCTCAACATCATCTGGATTCATTATAACTGACCGCTTCAGTTCATCAATTGCAAGCTCATATTTCTTTTCTGCAAAAAGCTGTTTTCCATTTTCACGATGCTGTAGTGCATTATACATAATTGGATCAAGTTCAAGCAGCACAAACGTCATATCATCACGAGGTGGAGTGCCGCCTAAAAACTTTTCCCATTGTGCAATAATATAGTGTTTGGCATCATCTATGGGCATATCAAGTGTTTCCAGTAAAAGCTTCTCTACTCTCTCATCACTAAAGTCTTCATTATTCCAGTTGCGCGACTCGGGCAAACCATCAGTATACAAAAACACTCTGTCACCAGGTTCCAGTATCCCAAAATTATCTTCAAAAAGTCCACCAACTTCTTCATTGGGAAGAGCACCCAGAAATATCCCTCCAGTATCCCAGTATTGCAAAGTACCTGTATTCCGTTTGCAAACTATAGCTCTTCGATGCGACCCGTTTGCATACATAACATCATACGTTGGAAATATCACCATGAAAAATGCAGTTGCATATTCCTGTGTGCGAATGATACTCACCAGTTGATTGTTGACATCAGCAAAGATGCGTCGCGGCAACATGTACTTGCGGCATGCCTCCTGAAAGCTTATCTTCACCATGGTGCTTACCAGGGCTGCAGGAATGCCATGCCCTGATACATCAGCAATCAAAATACCCAGGCAATCATTGGGCATGCGGATAATATCAAAAAGGTCACCCCCAATATCACTGGAGGCCCTGTTGTACGCAAGTATCCTTATGGCATTATGGAGTATAGGTGTTTGCGGCAAAATGCCTTGTTGAATATTGGCAGCTATCTTCAATTCTTTATCTATTAGGTCATTCTTTTCTTTTAATGTCATAAGGGCCTGATTCAATTCTCTAGTTCTTTGCTCAACTTTTTGTTCCAAATTCCTGCGTATATCATTTACCTCATAGGCAGCAGCTATAAATCCTTTGCTCGTATTGATAAGCTCCTTATCAAGATAGGGAAGAAATAGAGACCCGCTTCCACCACGTGCAAGGTCAACAGCAGCAGATTCAATTTCACTTAAAGACTCTTCTATAGAAAGCAAATAGAAGAATAAAATAATAAATACTATAAATCCAGTGATTACAATAAACAGAATGGGTATTGTAGAAAATATTTCATAATTATTGTAGTATATCATTAGCCCCAGCTCAAGCATTGCAACAAGTACCATTATATTAATAAATATGAACTTGCCTCTTATGCTCAATATATAGCGCTCGTTAAATGAAATGCCCCGCTTTACTAAAAGCCATTTGACCTTACGGCGCATCCTACCTGATAAAAGCTCAGCAACAATATACGTTAAAAAGACATATATAAATATTGCTGATGATATCCCTAAAAAAAGAAAAATTACATTAGTGACATTCCCTTTAATGGCTTCATAGATACATACTCCAACCATAACTATTGAGGGATAAATCAATGCTGCCGTCATATTATCCTTTGGGAGATGTTCTAGAGCTTCCAGTAGCTGTATAGCTTCACCATCACTCATAGTCTGATGCAGGGTATTTTTATGAATATATTTATTTATAAAAGAAAGACGGCGGGTAAAGCATGGAATTCCCACTTTATATAACAATCCAAAATGTATATAGTATAATGGCGCATATACAAAAAGAGTTAATGCCGTAAAAAGTATCGCAAAATCAGAACCATTATTGCTGAGATCAAATCGAACAGTAGCCATTAAAAAAAGTGCAATATATGCAGCAATCACAAAACCACCTAAACTGGTAGTGAATGCTATGGCAAATGTGTAAGTAATGTGTTCACTGATAAAATTAAAAATTGCAAAAAAAGGCTTTATTGCCCATGACTCAAATTTCTGTATCGATATCATTCTAATTGCACCTGAAGCGTCACGTATTTTAGATATTTAGAATTTACTTGTTAATTGTAGTATATCATACTTAAAAAATCAATTAAAAAAATTTTTATAATGAGCCAGATGTATTCTCCACAAAAATATTCATATTATTTTCACTGTTATAATATAATATTACCATACCCTTTTAAGTGCCAGAAAAATATTTTTTAATTTGATATTTTACTGTTGACGTAATAAAAATTATAGCTATATACTTTCATTATCGTTAGTACAAAATCAGGATATCTGGTATAATCAATGCAGGAAGCCCCAATTCCAAAATGCACGCAAACGGTTTTGGTTGTAGATGATGAGGAATCCATCAGAAATATATTGTCACGATATTTGTCCTTGAAAGGCTATGCAGTCATTACTGCTTCTGATGGCAATCAGGCTATTGAGCTTCTCCATTCACACCCTGTTGATCTTGTTCTTACTGATTTAATAATGCCAAATGTCAACGGCAGAGAGCTTCTACAGAAAATGGCAGAGCTTTTTCCCGAAATCCCCAAAATAGTCTTAAGTGGTTATGGAACCAATGAAGACATGTTAGTTGCCCTTAAAACTGGTGCCTATGACTTTATACAGAAGCCACTTACCGATTTTGAGATATTGGACAAAGCAGTTGAAAGAGCTGTTGAAAGCAAACTTCTCAAGGAAGAGCGCAACCGTTATATACAGCAGCTAACTTATCTAAATGACATCATAGGTTTTTTAAATAAGGGTGTTTCCCTTGAGCAAATCTTTGATATCATTGCCAGTCGTATGAAAAAAGCAATTCCTTTTAATCGTTTGGCGATAGCTCTAATTAATGATGCTGGTCTTGTGGAAACTACACTGGTATCTTCTGATAAACCAGTACTAATTGCACCTGGTTTTAAATTCCCTTTAGAGGATTCATCACTTGCAATAGTAGCACAAACAAAAAAATATAATATCATAAATGATCTGGAGGAATACAGCAAACAACATAACTCCGAAAAAGCTAACATGCTACTGAAGGAAGGCATGCAATCAACAATGACAATACCTCTTGTTGCAGCTGGAAGGCTTATTGGTTTTTTGTTGTTTGCATCAACAAGCAAAAACACTTTTGTAACGGAACATGTTCAGTTTGCTGAAACCGTGAGTGGCCATATTGTTTTCAGCTTGCAGCGCGGTGAACTTCTGCATCAATTGGATATATACAATAAAAAATTAGAAGAGATAGTTAAAATCCGTACCCACCAGCTTTTAAAAACACAGAAAGCCACAATATTTGCATTGAGCAGTTTAGCAGAGCTTCGCGACCCTGAAACAGGCTATCATCTTGAACGAATCCGTGGATACTGTATGCTACTGGCACAAATTGCTAAATATTCTGCAGGATTCCTTGAAATTAACAATCAGTTTTTACGCGACCTCTACGATTCTTCTATTTTACATGATATTGGCAAAGTAGGAATATCCGACAGTATTTTACTAAAACCAGGAAAACTGACCCATGACGAATTTGAAATAATAAAGACGCACACCACCATTGGATACAATGCGTTAAAGCGTGCATCCGAAGAGATGGGTCAGGATTCTTTTCTCAATATGGCAATGGATGTTACTCTATACCATCATGAAGCGTGGGACGGTTCAGGGTATCCCCACGGATTATCAGGCGAGGAAATACCACTGACTGCACGCATTGTAACTATAGCCGATGTATATGATGCACTCACAACCCACAGACCATATAAGACCGCCTTTGATCACCAGAAAGCAATTGCAATCATGCAAGAGGAATCGCATCGCTACGATCCAAAACTTTTTGAATTATTTATACAAAATGCAGACGATTTTGATGAGATACGAAAAAAGTACCAGTAAAGAGGGATTACATGCAATCATATTATACTTTTGGCAGTTCCATTACCCCATCAGTAAAAAAAATAATAATTTTTACATCAGCTGTGTATATACTACAGCTTTTTGGTAACATTTTTGCTCAAGGAGTAATTGAAAACACCTTTGGGATTCACCACATAGGATTTGCACACCAGTTCAAATTATGGCAACCGTTCACCTACATGTTTCTACACGGGAATTTTTTGCATATATTTTTCAATATGTTTGCACTATGGATGTTTGGCAGTGATCTTGAAGACTTATTTGGCAGTAAAAATTTTATGCGTTTTTACTTATATAGTGGTGTGGGTGCTGGTTTATGCATAGCTTTGATGAACGCATATATATTTGAGCACTATGAATACAACCCTATTACAATAGGAGCATCAGGTGCCATTTATGCACTTCTTTTAGCGTATGGCATGATATGGCCCAATCGTGAAGTGCTCTTATATTTTCTTTTCCCAATAAAAATGAAATATCTGGTGTTAATTTTTGGAGCAATAGAATTTTTTGGCACATTAGCATCAGCTTCAGGAGCTGGTGGGGGAATAAGCCACATAGGCCACTTTGGCGGGCTTGTTACAGGTTTTATTCTTTTAAAGACAAAATTCTGGTACAAGAAAAAAGAGGTTTTCAACCCATTCAACCGGCTTCTAAGGAGCTATCGCTTAGCACAACATAGAAAAAGGATAGAAGACCGAATTAAAGCTAAGGAAATAATTGACACGCTTCTGGATAAAATCACTCGCTATGGTTTTAGCTCGCTGACCAAGGAAGAAAAGCAAGCATTGGAGTGGGCACGCAAACATTACTACCCGGATAATAATGATATTATCCATTAATGGTGGCATACCTGGTACAATAACTTCTTGACATCCTTGTAGAGTATGGCAGTATCGTGTAATACTGTTATATTGAGGTGTCCAATGTACTGGAATGAGGAAATTGAAACATTAAGCCGCAAGGACCTTGAATCATTGCAGTTTAAAAAATTGCAGAAAGCACTGCAGGCTGCTTCACACACACCTTTTTATAAAAAGGTTTTTGAAGAAAATAAAATCAACATTGATAACATCAAAACTCTTGACCATATCAAAGACCTACCGTTTACCACTAAAAACGATCTTAGATTAAGCTATCCTGATGGTATGGTGGCAGTTCCAAGAAAAGAAATAGTCCGTATGCATGCTTCATCAGGGACAACCGGCAAATCCACAGTCATATTCTATACAGCAAAAGATATAAAGGATTGGGCATCACTTGTTGCTCGATGTATGGTTGCTACCGGTGCAACCCCGGACGACGTGTTTCAGAACATGATGGGATACGGACTTTTTACTGGTGGCCTTGGGCTTCACTATGGTGCTGAGCTATTAGGGTGTATGGTTATTCCGTCAGCATCGGGAAATACGCTGCGGCAAATTCAGCTTATGCAGGATTTTGAAACAACTATTATTCACATTACGCCAAGCTACTGCCTTCACCTGGTAGAGGTAATCCGTGCCGAAGGTATTGACCCGTATGCATTGACTGTCAAAAAAGCATATTTAGGTGCCGAGCCATATTCAGAGGCAACCCGCAAAAAGATTGAAGAGCAGTTTGGCATCGATGCTTACAACTCGTACGGATTAAGCGAAATGAACGGACCCGGCGTTGCTTTTGAATGCACTTATAAAAATGGAATGCATATATGGGAAGATTACTATATTGTTGAGATAATTAATCCTGATACCTGCGAAGTATTGCCACCCGGTGAAGAAGGCGAACTGGTCCTCACTCATATCAACCGTGAAGCAATGCCCATTATCCGCTACAGGACTCGCGACCTCACCAAACTCATACCAGAACCCTGCCCGTGCGGAAGGACTCATTACCGTATAGACCGCATTAAAGGGCGAACTGATGACATGTTGATAGTCAGCGGTGTTAATGTATTTCCATCACAGATTGAAACAGTTCTTATGAAATTTCCTGAGGTTGGCAACAACTATCAGATTATCCTTGATAGGGAAAATAACCTGGACAGGATGCACATCAAAGTAGAGTTATATTCCAAGCTTTTCCATGGCGACATCAAAGAAATTGAAAGAATCAAAAACAGGCTCAAGGAAGCATTGAAGGCATTAATTACTATAAATCCCCGCATAGAGCTTCTGGAGCCAGGCTCACTGCCACCAAGTGAGGGGAAAGCCAAGCGTGTTATTGATAACCGATCGCTATAATTACATTAGGGGAGGTGCCCTATGGCATATCAGGTTTCAGTATTTGCCGAGAATAAACCAGGAAAGATTGAAAGGATAACCAGCGTTCTTGCAAAACAGAATATTAATATCAGAGCTATAACAATAAATGATTCTGGTGATTATGGTATTATAAAGTTGCTGCTGGACAGGCCTGAGGATGGATGTACAGCACTTAAAGAAGAAGGTATTGCAGCTACATTAAAGGAGATAGTAGCTGTGAAAATACAGGATAAGCCGGGAAGCCTGCATAAAGTTGCCGCCATACTAAAAGAACATTCAATCAATGTAGATGATGCATACGGATTTACCGTAAAGCCTCATGAAGAATCTGTTTTTGTATTCCAGGTTGACAATCCAAAATCAGCACAAAAAGTACTGAAAGAAGCAGGCTACCAATTATTAGCTGATAAGGAATTATATTTACTGTAAGATTGGCTCAAAGTTACCGTAAACTTGATTCAGTATCTCAAGATATATACTAATTATTCTTTAAAACTGGAATTACATTGAAAAAATTCTAAAATATAGGAGTACTATCCATGAAAAAAATTACTATTATTTTTACTATTTGCATTGTTCTTTTTTCCATCGCATGCTCACAGCAAATCAGCATACAGGGTAAACCTGATGTATTAGTAAAAAAATTTCTTAAAGATGATTCAACCTATGTCATCATGTGTAAAGGGTACCCAAAACCAGGTACAACCGGCATACAAGCTACCCAAACAGCCAAAGAAGCCGCATTGCTCAATGCCCAGTATATTGCTCGGGGCATCTTTTCAGAAGAAGTTGATATCATTAAGGCTGGAATTGTTGATGATTACTCAATAAATCAGGATTTTGTGATCATTACATATTCAATACATCATCCCAACATCAAACGCTACCTTCAGGAATAATTCACTTTTTTATCTTTATTTAATGGAACAGGCGGTAAATGAAAAGAGGGACAACTTTGATGTCCCTCTTTTCATAAGGTAAATAAAAGCAATTACTTCTGTGCAGGAGCCTGCTCTGCTGGCTGTTCCTGAACTGGCTGCTCAGGAGCTGGAGCTTCTTCTTTCTTGCAGCCAACAAATGCTACAGCAACTGCGAATACAGCGATGAGAATAAGAGATGCTAATTTCTTCATAGTGCGTACCTCTTGTATAGTTTAAAATTTTATTTTGTTTGAGTATGTCATAACCAATAAACATAGCAAGAAAAAAAAATCAAGTACATATTAAAAAATTTTTTTTCGGTAGGTTGAACGGCATGTGGCTGATTCCCATACAGTAACACTTAAAATATTGATTTTTGTTGCGTGGGTGCATGAATAGTGCTTCAACATTTTATCAAATTTTTGATATATAATTTTAGATAATAATTCAGAACTTGGGTTCAGGTTTAAAAATTCTTCTACATCATTTAAATTTTTATGATCAAACTGTTGCAACACCTCTTTGAGCATATCCTTTAAATCATGAAAGTCAATCAATATGCCAAGTTCATTAAGTTTTTCTCCATACACCGATACTTCTACCTTCCAGTTGTGTCCATGAATATTTTCGCATTTTCCCTTGTATCCACGCAATTGATGTGCTGCCGAAATATAGTCTTCTATTGTCAAAATGTACATATACCTTACCTCGTATCACAACTTATGCAAACATTGTTAATACTTTGCTTACTTTTTCTATCTCACGTTTTGTAAGTGTGGGATAGATTGGTAAAGAAAAAAGTTTTTTTGAAAGCCGGTCACTATGTGGATAATCAAGATTACGGAGTTTGCAATATTGATGTAACGGTACCTCTACTGGATGAAATATCTCAATGCCATTTTTCTTGAAAAATTTTTCAGCAATATCAGGCTGGGCATCAAATAGTACCGGAAATGCCTGGTAGGTGCAGTGCTCATTATATGCATATAATGTGGCATGATGCGTTTTATGTAATGCGTCATAGTAGATGCGGGCAATATCACGCCGCCGTTTAACGAAATCTTTCAGCTTCAGCAATTGATTTAAACCAACTGCGGCATGGAGGTCGCTCATGCAATACTCAAAGCCTAGAATATGTGAATGCGGAACACCGCTTCGCACATCGCGCATAGTTGAAAAATATCGGGAATTATTGGTAAACACCATTGCGCCCATTTCTGTTGTGATCATCATTGATGGGGTGAATGATGCAACAGCAATAGATGGCACTGGCAAAAATATATCAGAGGTGTCCATTCCAATGGCATGTGATATATCAAGGATTACCGGAACGGAGCTATCGCCCATATCAAAACCTAATGGTATACCAAACATATGCCCCACAACAATTGCTTTTGTATTGTGCGTAATTGCCGCAATAATTGCTTCCTTTGAAGGATGATACATGCCTTCAGCTATATCAACTAGCACAGGTTTTGCGCCAACCAAAAGGCATGCTTTCAACGGGGCTTCATGAAAAAAAGATGGCATTATAATCTCATCACCTGCACCAATTCCCAGTGCCACAAATGCACAATGGTACGCTGCGGTTACTGAATTTGTGGCCACAGAATATTTTATGGATAGAAGGCTTGCTAATGCTTGTTCAAACTGTTTCACAACTGCACCAGACGCCAATGTGTCCTGAATAAGACAATCAAGCACGCCCTCAAGTTCTTTGCGGGTAATGGTTGGTTTGCTTGCTACTATTTTCATGGCCTCTATCGTATACTGTAATATTCAAATGAAATGTACATGTGACAGGTATTAAAAATTGGTCAAGCATCATTTTGCAAGTACAAAAATTAAATCAAGCTGTGCAATCATTATTCCGATACTACACATAGTATAGGTATTAGCAAAGGAGGCTTTTCATGCGCAAATTTTTTGTAGTAGTGGTGGCGATAGCTCTTGTAATAACTTTTTTTACATCATGTGCACCTAACAATGTCATGACCAAACGTGATGAAACATATACCTTTGACCAGTCGAATGTTCAGGAAAAACCTGTATATTCTGATATGGACTCACCACAGGTAGCTTCAAACAGCGATAGCTCATATTATCAAGTAGGGATAGCCAGCTGGTATGGAAGAGAATTCCAGGGAAGGCTCACAGCATCAGGGCAGCCGTTTGATATGAATAAATACACTGCAGCACACCGTACACTTCCGTTTGGAAGTGTCATTGTTGTAACTAATCTGGAAAATGGCAAGAAAGTGAAGTGTACCGTAAACGACAGAGGACCATTCAAGAAAAACCGCATCCTTGATGTATCCTATGCAGCAGCTCGACAGCTGGATATGCTCACAAAAGGCGAAGCAAAGGTGGGGATTACAGTGCTTTCCTATGGAAATGAAACACAGCAACAGCCACCATCAAATGATGTTGGTGTTTTTGGTGAACCAGTCAATCCTTATAATGAAAATCAAACTAACTCTTTACAAGATTCAAATGATTACATTGGCATAGCATTGCAGACAGGTGCATTTTATTCAAAAGCTAATGCCCTCAAACTCAAAGAAAAGATAGAAACAATAATAGATAAGCCTGTCACTGTTGTGCAGGAAGGATATTACTATAAAGTGAGAATTATTAACCTCAATGACAGCGATGTCGTACACTACAAAAATATCTTAAAAAAGAACGATATTCCCTCATATAAGGTTACAATAGGCCAGTAGCAAACACTACTATTACAACAATAAAAGGGCGCTCATAGGAGCGCCTTTTTTATATACTAAATTAACAAATACAATACTACAACCATAAACTTTACCTTAAATTTTATTGATTTTTATTCATGGGTATTTTGCTTTGTATATCTGCTCATTGTTTTATAATTCAGCACCAAAACACCAATAAACTAACGAATATGTGAATTATGCATACAAATCGCCTTGATTACATTGATTATCTGAGAGCATGGGCAATGGTTGTCATGATAGAAGTCCATGTAGTTAATTGCTTCTTGCAGCCTTCATTAAAATCAGAATGGTGGTACCATATAATTAATTTTATCAACGGACTTGTTGCACCGATATTTATTTTCCTTTCAGGGTATTCATTCATACTGGCAAATTTCAATAAAAGGGCTGAACTGATTCAATTATCCTCATTTTTCTTCAAAAGGCTTGGAAGAATTGTTCTTATCATTCTTACAGGATATAGCCTCCATATACCATATTTTTCGCTCAAGAACATTTCCATCTATGCATCAGATGCAGAATTAAAAGCATTTTATAATGTAGATGTACTACAATGTATTGGTGTGGGGTTACTGGTGTTATTAATTCTACGTATGGCAATTAAAAATGACATTTTCTACCTCAAAACCATTACTATACTTGGTCTGCTGATTGTTTTTTTAACACCTTACGTATGGAAAACCGATTTTAGCAGATGGCTACCTCTGCCTTTGGCAAGTTATTATAATGAAATGCACGGCTCACTATTTCCTATTTTTCCCTGGCATGGTTTTTTATTGTTAGGTGCTTCGCTGGCTATAATAAACGCAAACAATACACACACTATCACAATAATGAATCACATGCAGGTAATTGCAGCAGTTGCTTTTAGCATTGCCGGTATCATCTTTATGCATTACCGCTCAAAAGATCCCTCATATAATGTAAAAGTATGCCCTATATTTTTTTTCACAAGATTGGCGATAGTTACCGTATTACTTAAATCCAGTGCAGTATATCTTGCCTCAAAAAATTCACTGCCAGAGATTTTCTGTGATTTTGGGAAAGAGTCATTGCTTGTCTACTGGCTACATCTGCAGATCCTGTATCGCCACTTTTTCAATGGAAGATCATGGGAAATGATTGTACATCAACAGTATGCTATAATTGAATGTATATATGCCTTTATTTTTCTGACAGCTTTTACATTCTCAATTGCTCTTCTTTGGAATAAGCTAAAGGGACACTTGCCTCAACTATCGCAAAAATTATTTTATTTAATGGTTGTGTGTGTTGTTGCAAAGTTTCTATTTTTTTAGTCAGTTGCATTCTTTTGATGCAGCACGTGCTAGATATTTAACTGCTGTGGAAGTATTCCCGGTAAAAAGATAACAGAGGCTTAAGGATATTAAGCCTTGTGGCGTTGGATTTTTCTTAATTTCTTGTTCTAGCTGCATTATTTTATTAGTAATTGTCCCCTTACTGTCGTTAAATACAGCAGACGGTACTGTTGCTATATATTCATCAAACTTCCTGAATTCATTTTTCTGTAATGAATGCATTATCAGGGTTTCATCAGTAATCTGCGCACATTTAAGAATTATATCTGATGTGATGTCCTTAAACTTAAATGAGTGATGAAACTTGTTATACAACTGCAAATAGTGCAGGGCATCCGTATACTTTTTCTGCTCATAGTATAGAAGTATAATTGCAGTTAATGCAACTTTATTTGAAGGATTCTTCTTTATGACTTCTTGGAAGCACACAAGCGCTGCTTTATAATTATTTAATTTGCTTAATGCTATCCCTTTTACCAGTAGCGCAATAAAAAAATCAGGATTATATTTGTTACACTTGTTAAGAATAATGATTGCTTTTTTATAGTGCCCCATTCTGAAATAAAGGCTACCAATATTAAATAATACAATGTAATCTTCTTTCAATTGCAATGCCTGCAAAAAGCAATCCAGAGCATTGTCAAATTTTGCCATGCGATAGTAGAGCGACCCTAAATTGATTAATGCAGCTCTGTAAGAATTATCTATCTGCAATATATGTGTGTACCGTTGTAATGCTTCTGTATAATTGCCCTGCTCTTCAAGCTGAAGTGCTTCCTTAAACTGTTCCTCTAAAGTCATTCTATTAAACCTTATTAATAAAAGAGTAATCCATTGGTAACTATCGGCATTTTACTTAAAGAGGGCAACTCTATTTCTCCCCATCTCTTTTGCCTTATACAATGCTTTATCACATCGTGATATAAAATCTTTAGTCGCTAAATCTCTGGTTGGCTCAAACTGTGCCACACCAATACTAATGGTGACATGCAGAGGGCCATTTTCACCTTTGAAATGATGTTGTTCTATTATTTTACGTAACCGCTGCGCCACTACACCTGCCTGTTCAAGCCTTGTCTGAGGTAATATCACTGCAAATTCTTCGCCACCATATCGGCAGGGGATATCCATCTTGCGGAGATCCTTCAAAAAAATTGCGGCAACCTCTTTTAACACACTATCCCCCTGTAAGTGACCATACATATCATTGAACCGCTTAAAGTGGTCAATATCACACATTAACAAAGAAAGAGGTGTGTTATATCGCTGACTTCGCTTCATTTCTTCAAGCAACCGTATTTCAAAATAGTGGTGAATGTAAAGCCGTGTCATTCGGTCAAGTGTTGACATTAAATAGAGGCGTGAATTTTCAACTGCTACAGCACCAAACCGCGCAACATAATGTAAAAACTCCTTTTCAGAGTTTGAAAATCCACCCCCGGTTATTTTTTTACCTAAGAGCAGTATCCCCATTAGTGAATTTTTTGATTTTAAAGGAACTACTATATAAGGATTTAAAAATTCAATTACCTTCAGATCGTCAGCCAAATCGGGCAATTCAAGCAGTGTTTCATACTCTATGGGATAAGGGTTATTTTCCAAAAATCCCACCAGCGGGCTTATTTCATGTAAAATCACATCTTGCCCAAAATCATCATCATATCCCTTGGCCATATGTATGTAAAAATCATTTACATCAATATCTTTTTGCAGTAAAAGAACCACCTGCTCCACAAACATCTGACCTATACAGCTGTATAAAAGGGACTCAACCAGGCTTTCAAACTGCAAATTTGATGATAAGCTTATGCCTAACTCTAAAAGATTCCTCAGATCATATATTTTTTTTTCTAACCCCTGTATATCTTCATGAGTTGGCTCTGTTTCATCAAAGTACATTAACCCATTATCATCCATACGATATCCCTGTAATAAAATATTTCTTGCGTTTTTATCAATACTATACTCAATGACGTTATTTGTATAGTACATCCATTCATAAACATGAATAAAAAGCTATACAAAAAATACAGTAAATCTTATACTATTTGAAAAAAATGTCAATAACTATATAATTGCTATCATATTTAAGTAAATACAGAACATTGCCATGTTACAAGTAAAGATTATAGTACAACCTGGTGCTAAAATACCCCATTATCAAACGCCACATTCATCAGGTGCTGACCTTTATGCTTTTCTGGATAAGCCTGTAGTCTTGCAGCCATTACAACGGGCTCTTATCCCTACCGGTATTTCAATAGAACTGCCCCCGGGCTTTGAAGCACAAATAAGGCCTCGCAGCGGGCTTGCCATCAATCATGGAATAACGCTTCTCAATACGCCAGGTACTATAGATGCTGATTATCGTGGAGAAATTAAACTCATTGTGATAAACTTAAGTGATAAACCGTTTACCATAGAAAATAACATGCGGATTGCCCAGATGGTAATTTCGCATACTATACAGGCAACATTTGAGCCGGTTTCAGAATTAACACAGACAATACGAAATGACGGAGGCTTTGGACATACAGGCTTATGAAAGAAAAAAAAATTAGAATCATTCCAATAGGTGGCCTTCATGCCATTGGGGGGAACATGATGGCCATTGAATATGATAATGAGATAATCATTATTGATTGCGGTATAACCTTCCCCAACGGTGAAACCCCTGGCATCGATTTCATGATACCTGACTTCAGTTTTATTCTTGAAAACAGACAAAAAGTAAAAGGTATCATCATTACCCATGGACATGAAGATCACATTGGCGCAATCCCATTTCTTTTGCAAAAAATTAACGTTCCCGTATATGCCACAAAGCTCACATTAGGACTTGTAGCAAGCAGGCTGGCTGAGCGGCCAGTACATACAACTACATTTGTTGAAATAGAGCCCCGTGATGTTATTCATGTTGGCTCATTTGTCATTGAATTTTTACGTGTTAACCATTCAATCATTGACGGCGTTGGACTTGCTATAAAGACTCCCATTGGCACCATTATTCATACTGGTGATTATAAAATTGATTATTCACCAGTAGATGGCAATGTTGCCGACCTTCATCGTTTTGCCGAATACGGACAGCAGGGGGTGCTACTTTTAATAAGCGACAGTACTAATGCAACTAATCCAGGGTACACTCCATCCGAAATCGTCCTTAAAAAAAAGCTATTAGAAATATTTGCAAAATCAAACGGGCGCATTTTTGTTGCAAGCTTTGCTTCCAACATACACAGGATTCAGCAAGTACTTGAAGCTTCGCAAAAATATAACCGAAAGGTTGTAATATCTGGCACCACCATGCAAAAGAATATTGAGATAGCTACTGAATTAGGATACCTGAAATATAAAAAGGACCTGATTATTGATGCAAAAGATATTGGGAAATATACTCATAAAAAGCTTGTGGTGCTGTGTACCGGCTCACAGGGTGAACCAATGTCTGCCCTTTCCCGTATGGCTACTGGTACACATAAGCATTTTAGAATAGGAGCCGGTGATACTGTTATTATTACCGCTTCGGTGATACCGGGAAATGAACGGATGGTATACAGCGTTATTAATTCGCTCATGCAGATGGGTGCAGATGTGTACTATGAACAGGATGAAGAGATTCATGTTTCAGGGCATGCATCGCAGGAAGAGCTTAAACTAATGATTACTCTGACACAGCCAAAATACTTTTTGCCAGTGCATGGCGAATACCGCCACCTTAAGGCCCATGCTACACTTGCAACATCACTCAATATTAAACCTCAAAACATTATTGTCGCGCGTAATGGCGATATTATAGAGCTTACACAAAACCGCTTTGAGAAAAAAGGGAATATCCCTCTTTCAACAGTGTATGTTGATGGCAACTATATAGGCGATATCACTGACGATATTATTGCTGAACGCAAAACTCTTGCATCTGATGGTGTCATTATCATAAGCATCGTCATTGGAGATGGACTATTGTTGTATCCCCCCGTAATAACTGCAAAAGGCTTCATAGGCATAAAAAATGATAAATTTATCCAGGTATTGCAAAAGGAGTTGTCTGTCACCATTGAAAAGCAATTGCTACAGAATGCTTCGCCTGAACATCTTTCTGTTGCAGTGAAAAAGCTTGCAAAAATGGTTGCTCACCGCTTTACCAACAATACGCCACTTATCGAGACCATCATTCAGGAGATATGATATGGCCTATATTATTGCTGTGTTTTGTATCCTGGGAATTATCCAGGGTGTGACTGAATTTTTGCCTGTGTCCTCATCTGGGCACCTTGCACTCTTGGAAGCTATACCTCAGGTGCACGCTACCTTTGGCACAATGGACACAGGAGCCAAGCTTTTTTTCAACGTTGCACTGCATCTGGCAAGTTTGGCGGCAATCATTATTTTTTACTATGATGACATCGTTAGGCTTATTGCCGGAGCTATCGCCGAAATTACAAAAAAAACTTTTGGCGTACACTGCCGCTTTGTATGTAATATTGTAATTGCATCCCTACCGGCTGCCCTAGTTGGTGTTTTTTTCAATGATTTCGTGGAAGCATCTATTGCAAGCCCCGAGATTGTTGCTGTGTTGCTTATTATTAACGGCATAATGCTTTTAGCTTCTAATAAATTGCCTAAAAAAAGCCGAAAATGTGAAGAGATGGGAATGCTGCAGGCATTGCTGGTGGGTATGTTTCAGGCAGTTGCAATTGTGCCTGGTATATCTCGTTCGGGAAGCACTATTGTAGGCGGGTTAATTGCTGGATTGGAACCTAAGGAAGCTGGGAAATTTTCTTTTTTAATGGCAATACCTGTAATCATGGGGGCTGGTCTTTTAGAATCACGGAAGCTTTTTGCAATTAATTTTTTTGATTTTGGGATTCCCGTTGTGATTGCTATGGTTGTCACATTTGTTGTAGCACTAGCATCACTGAAGCTTCTCATTTCGATGCTGAAATCACTTCACCTGCATTATTTTGGGTATTACACTATTGCAGCGGGGGTGGTTGCACTTATTATTTTGTTTGTACACTAACATTACAAAAGGATTACTGTTACACAACTATGTCCAACCGTATTACTGAAATACTGTGTGTGATACTGTGGGGCTTTGCTCTCATTGTATTTTTATCACTGATAACATTTCACATATCTGATTATGAAGCATTAGGAAATCTACCAGTGCAGAACATGCTGGGACCTTTGGGAGTACTGCTTGCTCAGTTGCTCAGAATATCATTTGGCATTGCATCCTATTTTACTGTTGCTATTCTGATACTGACAGGCTGGGGACTTGTTAAATATAAATCTATAGAGCCAGTACTGGAACACATATTTGCCATAACATTTTCCATGGTTACCGCTTCACTACTTATTACTATTATCTCCCCAGAAACAATTGCTCCTTTTGCAGGGGGCGTGGTGGGCATGGCTCTTTATCATGTTCTGATTAGCATTATGGGCATAACGGGCGCATGGATTGCAACTGTTGTGTTGTCCCTCATTTCATTGATACTGCTGGGGATTGTATCAATAAGCTATATCTTAGAAGGCAATAGATTTAACTCACTTGCAAAAGTTGCCACAATGCTGTATACAAAGCTAGTGCTGTTAAAAAATAAAGACTCCATCCCGCTTATTGACATAAAATCATTCAACGCAGAAAAAAAAATACCCTGGATTACAAAAACAAAAATTACTCTATACAACAAAACACAATTAAAAAAACCAAAGCTCATTGAATATGATAACGTATTACGCCATAAAAGCGATAGCTCCTATTATAACGAAGATGATTGTTTAAATGATCTGCAGATTATCACTACAAGCCCATTGCCTACTACAAGCGTTGCGGTGCAGAATTGTTGCCCATCAAACGTTGCTACCACTGATGTTGACATTCAAAAAGAAGCTGCACCACAATTTGCTAAAAGCAGTGCAGTGATTGAACTTCAGCCCATAGGCAATGAACCCTATGAACAGAAAACCACTACCGTTGACACAGAAATCCAGGACAAAAACGAAACTATAGAAGAAGAGTACGAATATAGCGAAGATACAGCAGAAAATGAAGAAGACATGGTTGCTCGTAATGTGTTTGAAGAGATTCCCATTAATCAAAAATACAGCATACCTGTAGACTTTCTCAAGCAACATACTGCAGTAGATGAAACAGGATATAAACAGGAGATAGCAAAGAATTCAGAGCTTTTAGTTAACACACTGCGTGATTTTGGCATTGAATCAAAAGTAATTAATGTTAACAGAGGCCCTGTTATTACACTATATGAATTACAGATAGCTCCAGGCATTAAAGTCAACCGTATTGTGAGCTTAGCTGATGATATTGCGATGTCACTTGCTGCATCACGCGTGCGTGTTGTTGCACCCATCCCAGGCAAAAAAGCCATTGGCGTCGAAATCCCCAACAAGGTCCGTGAGACAGTTACCCTTAAAGACATCATTTCATCATCTGAATATGCCCACCAGCAGGGACGCCTTAAAGTTGGTCTTGGCAAAGACATCATGGGCAAGCCTGTAATTATAGATTTAAAAAAACTCCCACACCTTCTTATTGCTGGCGCCACCGGTGCAGGTAAATCCGTATGTGTGCACTCTATCATTACTAGCCTAGTATACAACTATGATCCCAATTACGTGCGCTTTATTATGGTTGACCCAAAATTAGTTGAACTACAGATTTACAACGGCATTCCACACCTGCTTACCCCTGTAATCATTGAGCCATTTATGGTGCCAAAAGCATTGAAGTGGACAATGATGGAAATGGAGCGCCGCTACTATCTGCTTTCAGAATACAACACACGCGACATAGACCGTTACAACCAGATGGTTGAGCGCAACAAAACTGGCGAATATCTTCCTTACATTGTCATTATCATGGATGAGCTTGCCGATCTCATGATGGTTGCTGCAAAGGAGATAGAAGGCTATATCACACGCATTGCGCAAAAGGCACGGGCGGTTGGCATACACTTGGTGCTTGCCACACAAAGGCCTTCAGTGGATATTATCACTGGTATCATAAAAGCAAACTTCCCTGCACGCATTGCATTCCAGGTTGCACAGAAGACTGATTCGCGCACCATCATAGACCAGAATGGCGCAGAGAAGCTTTTAGGTAAGGGGGACATGCTGTATCAATCGCCCATGAGTTCTTTCCCCATTCGTATCCAGGGAGCATTCATTTCTGAAGATGAACTGTCGTCAATAGTTGCTTATTTAAAAAAGATTGCAAAACCCCATTACGTTGATATTGAGCAAAGCCTTGTTGAGTTTGACGAAGACGAGGAAGAGGGCGAAGATGAGCTCTTCATAGAAGCAGTCAAAATTGTTGAAACAACAAAAAAAGCGTCAGCATCATATTTACAACGAAGGCTTTCCATAGGCTACAACCGTGCTGCACGTATCATAGAACGCATGGAAGAGTTAGGGTATATTGGCCCGCAGCAGGGAAGCAAGCCTCGTGATGTATATATATAATAAAATTTTTTGCATGACTTTTTTCAAGCCTTCCACTACTATATCTTATTATATAAGGACTATTGAACTATTCCACATTATATGATTGCTATGTGGTAATCACAATAGAGGGCTAACGTCACTAATCTGTGTATGATTACTATAAATACATTATATACATTTTATTAAAGTATGGAACAAAATTTCTTTCAGTGAGGCGCTGTATGAAATATACTAAGTTGATTACCTTTATAGTTATTTGTATTGTAGCGATAGCTCTTACAGTCAGTGCACTACCAGGCAAAAAAGTGATAGGCGTTACTGCATTCACCAATCTATCAAAGGATGCAACATTTGACTGGCTATGTATTGGTATCGCTGATACCATATCGTATAAGCTGCGTAATGTACAGGAATATATACTCGTGGATAGGGTCAATGTTGATAAGATCATTGGCGAACTTCAGCTTTCGCAATCAGGGCTCATTGACGAAAACACGGTTGAAGCGGGTAAAGCGTTAGGTGCCAATATACTTGTTGTTGGCAATTTCCAAAAATTTGGCAACCAGATACGCATTACAGCAAAGATAGTTGATGTGAAATCGCATGCGGTAATCAACCAGGTACAGGTTACTGGCTCATTGAATGATATATTCAATCTTCAGGACTCACTAGCATTAGGAATAATAGAAAAGAATGAAACCGCAATAACTACCGAAACAAAAACAAAGATTGTACAGAATGATACTAATAATATAAGTGCGTATGAATACTTTGTGCGTGGTCAAAAGTTTTTGCTCTACCAGCTTGATTATACAAAAGCTATTGAGATGTATCAGAAAGCAATATCGATTGATCCCAATTACGCAATGGCCTACGCAGGCCTGGGCAAAGCATATTCATTGCGCTCATGGGAACTGAGAGAATACCATAACACAACTGACCCAACACTGATTGAAAAATCCTTCCAGAGCAGCAAAAAGGCGTTGTCACTTAATCCCAATTTAGATGAGGCCCATTTATCCCTTGCACGGTATTATCAGGAAGTAGACCAGAAAAAGGTACCCAACAAATGGACACTGTGCGAAGATGAAACGCGCAAAGCGCTTGAAATAAATCCCAACAATGGCGAGGCATACTTGCTGCTGAGCAAAATCTATGCGTATGATGTTCCAAAATCAGAGATGTATTTAAAACAGGCAATTGAAAAGAACAAGTTTTTAGTTGACGCACATAACAATTTAGGGATTATATATTTAGACCGTGGTGATCTGGATACTGCTTTCTCTTACATAAAAAATGCCATAGATATTGATGAAAATTACGTCATAGGCTATATGAATTTAGGTGTTATTTATGAAAAACGCGGCCAGTATGAAAAGGCTCTGGAAATGTACAAAATGGCTGTATCAAAATATCCTAACTATATACTTGGTTTGCGTAACCTTGGCATTGGGTATCGCAATTTAAACAGGCTTGATGAAGCGCTTGATACACTTTTTAAAGCATTAAAGTTAAAAAAGGATGATGCGCAAACATTGAGTGAGATAGGCTATGTATATCTGCTAAAAGCTGATTACACAAAAGCTATCGACTTTTTCAAGCAATCCCTGAAATACGACCCTTCATATCGTTACAGCCTGGCAAATTTAGGGTGGTGTCTTGTGCAGCAGGGTAAATATAATGACGCTATCCCCTATCTGGAAAAAGCACATAATGACAACAAAGACTATGCATGGTCAGCAGGATATCTGGGCTGGTTATACGAAAATAAATTACAGGACTATAACAAAGCATTATACTGGTATGGCGAAGCACTAAAGCGCGATCCCAATAATCAGGACTATCGCAATTCATATAACCGATTATCCGGTAACTATCGCTAAAACATATTTTAGTATTTGTCATCATGAAAGAAGCACTGTACTATACAACGCATGACGGGGACACAGTACAATGTGTGCTGTGCCCTCATAACTGTATTATCAAAGAAGGTAAAAGCGGTATATGCAATGCCCGCTACAATAAAGGTGGCACGCTGTATTCGTTAATATATGAAAAGCCCTGTGCCACCCATGTGGACCCCATTGAGAAAAAACCCTTATATCACTTTTTACCTGGCAGCCGGTCGTTTTCGCTTGGTACAGTAGGATGTAACCTCAAATGCATGCACTGCCAAAATTGGGAGCTTTCAACAAGCTCACCCAATGATGTGTTTTGCCACACACTCACATCAGATGATTGTGTGAAACTGGCAGTACAGTATGAATGCCAGTCAATATCCTACACCTATAATGAACCAAGTATAAATATAGAATACGTTATTGAAACTGCGCAAAAGGCTCAGGCCAAAGGCATTAAAAACGTCATGGTTACCAACGGATTTATTAACGAAGAGCCATTGCGCAACCTCTACCAGTACATAGATGCAGCAAACGTTGACCTGAAAGCATTTGATGATGAGTTTTACAAAAAGATATGCAAAGCTCGCCTTGAGCCAGTGCTTAAAACGTTAACCATTCTAAAAGAGATGAACGTATGGATTGAGGTCACCAACCTGGTAATCCCTACTCACAATGACGACGCACAGATGATACAAAAGCTTGTGGACTGGTTTGTAAAAAACCTTGGCCAGGATGTCCCACTGCACTTTACTGCATTTTACCCGGCATATAAAATGACAGATGTTTCCCCCACCCCATTGCGGATACTCAAACAAGCGTATGATATAGCATACAAAGCCGGGATCAAATATATTTATTTAGGCAATGTCCGCGAACGTTCAGTCACCCGTTGCCCGTCGTGTGGGCGCGACCTTATAGTCCGTAGCGGTTTTAATGTTATGCGCACTAACCTTCATGACGGGAGATGCATCTGTGGAACCACAATTCCAGGGGTATGGCGATAGTTACTGTTAATGGGATTCCACCTGGTAGAGCTCATCTTTGACGGGCAAAGCTTTCCTCAGATTTTTAATATATGGATATAGGTCACCTGCTTCGATATAATAATCACACTCATCCATTGTACGCCGTGCAACTGTAAAATATTTGTGCACTTTTTCTTCACCAGAGCGTTTCAACCACTGTTTCTTGTTACAGCGTACTCGTAACACAAAGGTCTTATTATCACCTTCATAATGCCTGAAAACAGTACAATGCAAACAATTGGCACAAAATACCTTGTTTTCTTCCATGTATAATCTCCTGATAGGTATAGTATCTGTATCTATTAATACTTTGTAACTGGTATGATTTACTTAATATAGCATAATTACAGAAAAAATCAAGTACTCTATGTGGTTTATGACATTTGTTGTGAAGCATTATTTTTGCAAGCATTTTTTAAAGACTTTATTCAATCTGCTGTTTTTATTTTGTTTTTGGTTTTATCTATCATTCACGATATCATCAATACTATCATATCATAAAGAGATAATTATTGAAAATTATTTGGTAACATCATCAGATCTTTTCCCATTTTTATAATGAAACCTTCTTTATCTTAAAATTTAATACTTTTTTAGAGCTATGTTTTTTTACATTGTATAGTTACTAAAATTTTGTCTTTGATTACTTTTTGTAGGTAAAGTGCAGGTTTTAAAAAAACAGAAAAAATATTATATAATAATATGTTGTAAATGCTCAATCATATATTTTTACAACACGTGCATCCTTTTTTGAATTTCTAATTATCATATGTTCCCACAATTATGTCTTAAAAAAATATTTGAACAAACATTGTACATCTCCACCGCACAAGACGCAAAGATGCATATTATTCCATAATCATGTTCACATCTTTTGCTATACAGTAAAAATTGATTATATTTTTCATATTTAGACATAAAACAGCTTGAAAATAGTATGGAAGGAATATTCCTTCCATTTGAAGATATTCATTATGTATATTGTGATAATCAGTGAATTGAATATGCACCAAACGAGGTTTCTATATCATGGAATGCTGCAAAGATCATTACATTACTCATGATACATTTGCTAACGCTTTAGGTATACGTGTTGTTAAAGTAACAAAGGATTACGCCCAGTGCACAATAGAGTTAAATGAAAAACATTATAATGGATTGGGGACGGTTCATGGGGCAGTAATTTTTGCCATTGCTGATATTACATTTGCAGTTGCATGCAATACCACAAAAACCTCTATTGGTGTTCATGCTGAAATTAAATATCTCAATAAACCACAAGGGAACACTGTAATAGCTGAAGCCACACTTATATCAGAATCAAAAAAGATTGGTCATTATTGTGTTTCAATTTACGATGATACAGGTATTCATATTGCCCAATTTAATTCAATTGCATATCGTATTGCAAATAAAAGTTAAATTAAAATTTGTTGAGGAGTAAAGACAACAATGGATAAAAAAAAAGTTATTGAAGAGGTTGCACTTGATATATTTATTAAAAAAGGGTATATTAAAACACCGGTAAGAGATATAATCGATAGCTCTGGATTTGGAACAAGTACCTTCTACCGGTATTTCAAAAATAAAGAGGATGTTTTACGGTCATTACTCAACGATTTTCTAAACCAGATACAATCACAAATCAACGAATACTACAAGCAAGAAAAAGACTTTAAGAAAAGATTTATTGAAACAAAAAAAATTGTAATTGATGTATTCGTAAAAAATAAAAAATTAGCTTTCCTTTATGTCAAATCAGTTGGATTAGGAAGCGAAATTGAAAAATGCATCAATGAATTTGAAAATACATTCATTGAATTATCAGCAAAAAACATTGCCTTTGGTATAAAAGGAGGCGTTTTTCGTGATGTAGAACCGCTACCGCTGGCATATTCAATCCTGGGTATAATTAAGTTTTCAATTTACCAATGGATAGTAGTTAAAAATATAAACAAAAAACAACTATACAACATCATATTGTCATTTCATACATCACTTGGACGTGGCTTATTTAATGAAAGTTAAAAATATAAAATATATAATATAAAAACCATAAAAAATGATTCAAGGAGATTGAACCATGCATGCATTACTATTAAATGGCAGCGCTCGTGGTCAAAAAGGGATAACGTTCAAACTGCTCAATGCGCTTTCAAAAGGCCTGATAAAAGCTGGTGTTGAGGTAGTTTTACTCAACATCGCCACATTGCACATTGCTCCCTGCCGTGCATGCTTACACTGCATGCATAAAAGTGCAGGTATATGTATACAAAACGATGATATGAAATTAATATACAACCAGCTGCAACAATCCAACCTTGTAGTATTTGGATCACCAGTATACCTTGACGGGATAACCGCACAGCTTAAAGCAGTTATTGACAGAACCGTCTGTTGCATGGAGCCTTTTTTGCGTACTGATACTGAAGGTTGTACCCGACATTCATTTTCATGGCAATTCCCTAAAAATATTATGGTAGTAAGTACATGCGGTTTCCCTGAATATGAAACATTTGCACCTTTAATTGGCTACTTCACAGCATTATCAAAAAACCTTGATTCGCACCTGGTAGCTACCATGTGCATACCTGGGTCAATAGCTATACAGATGAAACCAGAAACGCTTGATCATAAATTGGAACTTATTGAGTCAGCAGGCTATGAATTTGGGAAAAAAGGATATATTGAAAAAGAACATATTAATGCAATTAATCAGCCACTTTTTACCAAAGAGGAATATTTATCATTAGCTGAATTGTACCAACAGTGGTGCAGGAAGAGTTTGGGAAAATAAAACAAAATGGCATTGAATTATTTTTTTTATGGATTAAATTATTTTGTGAATAAAAAATTAATATTGAAATTGCTATTGCCATATAATAGATTTCTTCATTAAAAAATTATATATTAAACAATAAGTGTAATTGAATTACACATGCAGCAAGCAAAGGGAGAGGAGGACAAATATGACAAACATGCAATCAATTATAAACTATGGTAATACACCAATTACACATACAGATGCCCTGCTTGTAATAGACATGCAGTATGATTTTATCCCTGGTGGATTGCTCCCTGTTGTAGAAGGCGATACAATAGTAAATCCCATATCACATTTAATGGAACAATTCTTTGCAAAAGGCGCAACTGTTGTATGTACACAGGACTGGCATCCTAAAGGTCACCTCTCATTTGCCTCCAGTCACGGGAAACAACCGTTTGAACCAATCAGCCAACCAGGTATTGGTCCAGTGCTGTGGCCTGATCACTGTGTGGCTGGTACACATGGAGCAGCGCTTCACAATGATTTAGCAACACAGTTTTGTCATGCTATCATCCGAAAAGGCTATAACAAAGCTATTGACAGCTACTCAGCATTTCTGGAAAATGACAAAAAAACTGTTACAGGGCTTGCAGGCTATTTACAAAGCCGAGGGGTAGTGAGGATATTTGTGTGCGGGCTTGCATTTGATTACTGTGTGCATTTTAGTGCAGTGGATGGTGCTGCGGCAGGTTTTGAAGCAATCGTAGTTACCGATTGCACAAAGGCGGTAAACTCACCTGAAACAAGCGTTGATGATGCCATTGCTAACATGAACGCGCACGGTGTAAAATTCTGCACCTTGAATAATCTTTTATTCTAACGGCAACTCTACAGTAAATTCTGCATACTGCCCAGGTACTGAGTGTGCGTAAATTTTGCCATTGTGTAAATACACAATATTCCATGATACAAAAAGCCCAATGCCAGAGCCTCTGCGTGCAAGGAGTTCATCGGTCTCTATGCGGGAAAACCTTTTGAACAGTTTATGCTTCTGTTCTTCAGGGAATCCGGGGCCAGTATTGTATACAACTATCCTGCACACATCTTCACGCGTTACTGTGATTCGTATAATGCCATTATCAATATTGTACTTAATGGCATTGCTCAATAGGTTGTGCATCACAATTTTCATGGCATCAGGATCGCACTGAAGCTTCACATCTTCATAGTGCTTTTCTATTGTGATATGCTTTGCATCAGCTTGTGGTTGTACAATAGCCAGCGCAGGCTCTATAATATCGGTGGCGATAGTTACTGTGGATTTGCGTATTGGCATGGAACCGGTCTCAAGGCGAGCAAGGTTTAAATACTCATTTACTATCGCTAACAGATACTCAGCCTGAGCCATAATACGATCAATGGTGTTTTTACAGTGCTCAGGGATCTGGCCAAAATAACCCTGCTTTAGTGTGATCCCAAGCGTCATGATTGATGTAAGCGGGCTTTTTAGCTCATGGGTTACAAATGATAGCATTTCCATATAGGCATTAATTGCCGAAGAAAGTTGCTCAATACGGTAAGCTTTTTCAACAGCCTGGCTTAAGCGCTCTGCAATTGCTTGATGCAGTGCAATTTCCCGTGGACCATACACATTTTTTTTGCGCGAACTTCTGAAAAGAACTCCCACAATGCGCCCTTCTACATAGAGAGGACACGTCATGCTGGACATCACCCCCTCTTTTAAAAGGAGGTGCGTTGACTGGCTTGTTGGATTTTTTTTGTAATACTCCTCAAGGTCATTAATAATACGCGGTGTTTTATTAGTAAAAATTTGTTCTAGCGAGCTGCCTTTCAGATCAGCGGTATACCCTTTGTCAAGGTACAGAGGTTGGTAGGATGCAATCACATGGTACAATGTTAACCGTTTGCCATCATCAGAAAATGCGATGCCAATCCTGTCACATGGCATTATATGCTGTGTTTCTTTAAAAAAGAACTCTAAAATTTCAACTAGCGAGTTCCCCGCTGCTATCTTCTGATTGATTGCATCTAGAACCTTTAATTCATCGTCAGTTAAAAGAACCTTGTTATTTCCACCCTGTATATAGAAAACTGCATCACGTTCACTCATGCATTATACCTCAATGTATGTTGTTGAACATGTTTTATAGCAACCATACAATTATGCAAGGTTTTTATGTATCGCGTCATCCTAAACTCGATTCAGGATCTCAATTAATTAGATGGATTAATGATCAGGCCAGTAATGACATTAGTAATATTTTTTATAGGCAAGAAACAATCCATGGTAACTATCGCCAAAAAAATAATTGTGTATTATGCATGTGATGGAATTGGCGCATTATCCATGTAATGCTTTGCAATGATGAGCCGTTGTATTTCACTTGTGCCTTCGTAAATGGTGGTGACGCGCACATCACGATACAAGCGTTCAATTGGGTAGTCTTTTGTATAGCCATAGCCGCCTAATATCTGCATGGCATCATAACATGCTTTATTTGCTGCCTCTGTTGCAAAAAGCTTTGCCATGGATGCTTCTTTCATATACGGCATACCATGTTCCTTATTATATGCAGCTTGCAACAACAACAGGCGTGCTGCCTCAAGATGTGTATAGTTGTCGGCAATCATCCACTGAATTGCCTGATTATGTATGATGGGTCTGTCAAACTGTGTGCGTTCTTTTGCATACATTGTTGCATAATCCATTGCAGCAAGGCCAATACCAAGTGCCATTGAACCAATGCCAATGCGTCCCCCGCCTAACTCGCGCACTGCAATCCCAAACCCATCGTTGAGTACACCAAGCAAATTTTGTTTTGGCACCCTGCAATTATCCAGAATAATCTCATTGGTGGAAGAGCCAAGTTGCCCCATCTTGTGTTCGTCCTTGCCCACAGTAAATCCTTCAAAATGCGGTTCTACCAAAAATGCACTGATGCCTTTGCCTTTTGGTGCATGTTTATCGGTAACAGCCCATACTACAAACACTCCTGCATACTCAGCACTGGTAATAAACATTTTTTTGCCGTTTAGTATCCAGCAATCACCTGCGTCAGTTGCAGTTGTCTTCATTGCAGCAGGGTCAGAGCCTGCATCTGCCTCAGTTAAAGCAAAGCTACCTGCATAGAATGTTCCATTGCACAGTGGTGGAATATACCGCTTTTTCTGCTCTTCAGTACCAACTGACTGAATTACCTCTGCAACCATATTGGTGACTGAAGTTGTCACCGCTGTTGCAGCACACGCTTTCCCAAGTTCAGCCATCACTAGGCTGAAGGCAATGCTGCCTGCACCAGTGCCACCATACTGTGGATCAACTGCAATCCCATTAAAACCCAATGCTGCTAGTTTTTTTAAATTGGATTTCAATATCTCTCTGTTTTTTGTTGTATCTAGGGTAGATGCAACCGGCTCAAGCTCCTGCTTTGCAAATTTTGCGGCTGTTTGCTGAATTATGCGATGCTCCTGTGTTAAACTGAAGTTCATTGGCACACCTCATTTTATGTATACTGGTAGAATCCCCTACCCGTTTTACGTCCCAGCCATCCTGATTCAACATATCGGCGCAGTAGGGGGCACGGCCTGTACTTTGAATCCTTGAAACCCTCATACAGGGTTTCCATGATTGCAAGGCATGTATCAAGCCCAATGAGGTCAGCCAACTCAAGAGGCCCCATGGGGTGATTCATCCCTAATTTCATCACCGTGTCTATTGACTCACGCGTCCCCACACCTTCATACAGGCTGTAAATAGCTTCATTTATCATTGGCATAAGTATGCGGTTAGAAATAAATCCAGGATAATCATGGGCTTCAGCTGGTGTTTTTCCTAATTTGAGCGATAGTTCCCATGTTACATCAAATGTTTCCTGCGAAGTAGTTAGTGCCCGTATTATTTCCACAAGTTTCATGACAGGCACCGGATTCATGAAATGCATACCAATAATCTTGTCAGGACGTTTTGTAGCAGCAGCAATGCGGCCAATAGGAATTGACGATGTATTAGTTGCAAGTATTACCTGTGATTTGCATATACTATCAAGGTCTTTAAAAATTTTAAATTTTATTAATTAATACGTATCCTTGCTAGGATCAACTGATATTATATACCTTCGATAGCTGATGTAATAACGAACCTTTGTGGAAGTAATGTAAAGGGAATTGTATGTAACAGTGCACAATAATTATAAAAATTCTTGACATTTTTTATACATGCAGTACTTTGGTTGGTGGTATTACCACCAACCATTTGAGGTACTATGTTTTTAGAACCACTTAAAACTGATAGCCTTGTAGAAGCATTCGTGAAGCGCTTTGAGGAGTTGATTATATCGGGTAAGCTTACTATTGGGCAAAAAATCCCTTCCGAGCGAGAGCTTGCAAAAAAGCTTGGTGTTAGCCGCCCCGTTGTACATGAGGGGCTTATTATTCTGGAACAAAAAGGTCTTGTGTCCATTCGGCCACGCCACGGCGTAACTGTCAGTGATTATCGCACGCGAGGGTCGCTTGCTATTCTTCAATCTCTGATTACCTACGGCAGAGGGCAGCTTGAACCTCATATCCTTGAAAGCCTTCTTGCCACACGCAAACTCATTGAATTGGAAACTGTACGATTAGCTGCAGTAAATCGCACTAATGAACAACTTGATGAGTTTAATGCGATAGTTACTGAAGAACAATCGCTTGTACCATCACAGACGCATATCATCGTTGATGTTGATTTTAAATTTCACCATCTCATCGCGCTTGCAAGCGGCAATGTGGTCTATCCACTGCTTTTAAATTCATTTAAGCAAGTATACACTAATCTTACCTACCAGTTTTTCCTTGATCCTGATGTGGTTTCGTTTGTGTTTGCACACCACCAAAAGCTTGCAGGAGCTATCGCCAAAAAGGATAGCAAAAAAGCCGTAGCAATAATGACAGCATTGCTTGAACATGGAGAACTTCATCTTAAAAATTATATTACAAAGCAACACTCCAAGGAGGCACTATGAGCCAGACATCACCACAACAAAGATTAAAGCAGCCAAAAAATTTATCGCCACGTATTCAGTGGCT
>JAOAIH010000030.1 GCA_026414805.1 Spirochaetota bacterium
TATTGTGAGTGTGGAAGAACCACACTGATTACTGATGAAATAAAAGAATATGTGCCCACTGAAGAAGTGATACGGGAATTGGATTTTATTTTACTTGCAAAGCCATATCTTGACGTTATTACATTTTCAGGAGCTGGCGAGCCCACATTGCACAGTGGCATTGGAACCATCATAGAGCACATCAAAAGTAACTATCGCTATAAAATTGCTGTTCTTACCAATGGAACATTATTGTGGAATAGAGAGGTACGTACGCGGTTATACCAAGCAGATGTTGTTATCCCTTCCCTTGATGCAGCCACTGAACACACATTTAAAAAAATATGTAGGCCCTATCAGACGTTAATATTATCACAAATTATTGATGGGATAGCTCAGTTTAAAAAGGAATTTGGTGGTTTATTTATACTGGAAATTTTTATTGTACCTGGTATTAACGATACCAGTGAAGAGTTGCAAGCGTTGGCAGATACTGCCAGGTACATAAATCCACACCGCATACAACTTAACTATATGGATAGGCCGCCAGCAGAGCAGTGGGTTATTCCCGCTAAAGTTGAAACGCTTACACAGTATGCAGCTTATTTTACGCCAATTCCTGTTGATATTCCCGGCACACCGGAGTACCGATTACTTGAGCTATCGCTCCCCCTTAAAGAGATGATACTTGCCACCATTGAGCGAAGGCCATCAACGGTTGACGACTTGGCATATTCGCTGGGGAAAGATAAAAATAGTGTGGAGCATATACTTAATGAGCTTGTTCAGCAGAATGTAGTAAGATATTATGATGAAGCGCGTGGAAGGTTTTATAAGAAAATGTAATTTTCTTTTAAATGTATGAAAAAAACTTTACAAATCCAAAAAAAATAGCCATAATTGTATCAACATTATTTTATTATACGTTGTGTACAACCTTGTACCAGGATAGAATTCTTAATAAGAGGAAAAATAAATGCCACGATTAAAACCAGAAGCACGGGCGGAAAAAGAGGAGCAGAGAAAAACTCAGATAATTAAAGCAGCATATGAGGTTATATCAGCTAAGGGATATAACAACTTTACGCTGGATGATATTGCAAAGAATGCAGGCCTGTCAAAAGGCGGTGTATTGCACTACTTTAAATCAAAAGAGGACATACTTATTTATTTACTGGAACAGATTTATATAATAATTAAAAAGAATATTAATAAACGCGCAGCAAAATACCGCACACCCGAACGGCGTATGCGCGCTATTGTTATTGCCTTTATAGTTACTGCAAAACGTCACCCTGCGTTTTATACGGTTTTAGTTGATTTTTGGGCTCAGATTCCTATAAATGACAGAGTGAAGCATATAAATACCGAAATTTACCGTCAACTGTGCGATGAAGTAGTTAAAGTTATTGAGGATGGAATTAATCAGGGAGTATTTATTCCCGTTGATGCAAAGCAGGCTGCTCATGCAATTGTAGCAATGGTGATGAATGTTGCTATTCAGTGGACATTCAATCAAGACCTATATAATATTGACCATCTGGCAAAAACATGTATGAAGATGATAATGGCGTTTCTTGAAGCAAAAACTAAATAAGCGGTATAATTATTCGTGCAATGGTTTTTGTTTTAAAGTCAGTATAAAGTGTGAAATTAGTATACGGTATTCCTACGCTTTTTAAAAGAACTACTACCATAGAAAGTCCCAATCCCATCCCTTCAGCTGCTGGGTCCGGGTTTTCCAGATAAAAATCTGCAATGCTGTCGTAATGCGAGGAGCGTTCAATTCTTTCGCGCATGCGTTCAAGTTCTTTTTTAGACACTGGCAAGTTGTTTATAACTTCTATTGTGAGTCGTGTTGGTTGCGGTTTAAAATATATTCTGGTGGACAAACCGTATTGCTTTGCTTTTATTCCATAGATAAGAAGCGATTCCTCGTTCAGTATGTTTCTGACCTTGGTTACAACTTCCAAAATATCATCAGGATTCTTTATTTCTCCTTCCTCAATGAGAATATACTTTGCATTAGCTTTTATGGCATTGGCTATAAGTTCTTTGATTGACGAATAGATGGGAGTGTAAAGTTCGGATTTATTATGACGTTCAAGTATTTTACTGAGTGTGTATTGAATGTTTTTCTCGGTTTCATCAAGGATTGAGTAGCTGACAAACACAACTTCCTGGTTTTTATTGATTGCAGATAGAATCTCGTGTAATATGTCATGCGATGTTGTTGGCGCCATAGATTAAAATGTCACTATTTCATTGATTTTACATATACTATCGGTATAATACTATTATTGCAAGAATTTTTTAATTGCAACAGTATTGACTTTTTTATATAGTGTACTACACAATGCTTCTTTAAAATGACATATTGAGGTTATCTATGCTTGATATACTTTTTCCGTCAATTCCATCTATAATCAGTATAACTATTTTGAGCTTAGCGTGTGGTATTTTGCTATCACTTGCTAAGGTTTTGTTGAAGGTTGAAAAGGATCCCCGTATAGAAAAGGTTGTTGAAGCGTTACCAGGAGCCAATTGTGGTGCATGCGGTTTTCCAGGGTGTGCAGGATATGCCACACATATCGTTGAGCAGGGTGTGGCTATTAACTTGTGTCCTGTGGGCGGACCTGACAGTGTGAAAAAAATATCGCAGATAATGGGCATAGAAGCTGAAGCTGGAGTGAGGCGAATTGCACGGGTCCACTGTCAGGGTGGGGTTAATGAAACCAAGATACGCTTTATGTATGATGGACCTCACAGTTGTAGGGCTGCACAGCTTGTCATGGGCGGATTTAAAGTGTGTGAATACGGTTGCTTGGGATTGGGTGATTGTGTGCGTGCATGCCCATTTGACGCTATTCATCTGGACGATAGGGGGCTGCCATTAGTTGATGCAGCAAAATGTACAGGGTGCGGAAACTGTGTGGAGGCATGTCCACGCAATATAATAAGCCTTCTGGATGAAAATGTTGATGTATATGTCATGTGCCGCAACAAACAGAAAGCGCCTGTTATGAAATTAGGGTGCAGTGTTGGCTGTACTGCATGCAGGCGGTGTGAAAAGGCGTGCCGCGAAGAAGTCTTTAAAGATAATCCTGATATTGATACTGCCATTAAAATTGAAAACTTTTTAGCTGTCATTGATTATGACTTATGCATTAATTGTGGGCGGTGTGCTGAGGTGTGCCCACAGAAAGTGATTGACTTCAAAAAAGTTATGGTAATAAAGCGTGAAACCAATTGACCAGATGAATGGAGCCGAAAGGGCTGCAGCACTTTTAGTGGCACTTGGCCCTGAAGTTGCTTCAGAAATAATGAAATTCCTTGACGAGGAAAGTGTCAATAAATTAGCTGCAGAGATTGCAAAGATAGATGTCCTTTCACCTGAAGAAAAGGAAGAGCTTATTGGGCAGTTTTTGCTGGAACTTAAAAAAACACGTGGGGTGGCGTTTGGCGGGCATAATGTTGCAAAAGAAATTTTATATGCGGCGTTTGGTGAAGCTAAAGCTAAAGACATTTTAAAACGGCTTACTCACAAAGATCTGGAAAAAGGGTTTGGATTTTTAAACGATATTGATGCGGAGTTAATTGTTACATTTTTGCAAAATGAGCACCCACAAACTATAGCAGTTACGCTTGCCTATATACCTGCAGCAAAAGCAGCTGAGGTCATAAAACTACTTCCCAAAGATACTGCCAAGGAAGTCACGCTTCGCATGGCAAAGATGGAACGCACATCACCTGACGCGGTGCTTGAAATTTCACGTGTGTTGCGCAAAAAATATGATGAGTACCGCTATCAAGGACAGTCAAGCTCTAAAGCGGGCGGTCTTAATGCACTCATTGACATCATGGCACATCTAAGTGGCGACCAGGAGAAGCAACTCATTGATTATTTTGAAACAACCATGCCACAGATTGCCGATGAAATAAAGGCCCGCATCTTTACCTTTGAAAATGTTCTTAACCTCACCAACACTGAAATGCGCATTCTTGTTGATGAAATTAATAATGACTACATGATTGCAAAAGCACTGAAAGGTGCCGGTGATGAAATCCGATTCAAATTTTTCCGCAATATGAGCAAAAACCGCGCAACTGATATCATGCACGAGATGGAAGCCATGGGCCCTGTGCGCTTGTCCGAGATTCAGGAAGCACGGGACAATATTGTCAGGATTATGCGTCAGTTACATGACAATGGCATCATCAGCCTCAGAAAAGAAAAAGAGAAGTATATTGAATAAAAAAGAAATCCTTTCACTTTTAGAGCATGCAGGCCTTGCACCCAACAAGGTATACGGGCAGCATTTTTTAATAATGGAAAAATATATTGAGGCGATAGTTACTGCAATCAGCCCACAGCCCAACGACATCATACTGGAAATTGGTCCGGGGCCAGGTATTCTCACTGAACCGATAAGCAGCCTTGTAAAAAAGCTTATCTGTGTTGAGATAGATGCAGGTTTTGTCCGCGTGTTGAAAGAAAGATTTACAGATATGCATATAACTATTGTACATGACGATTTTCTTAAATTACCTGCAATTGGAGAGTGTACTAAAGTGGTAGGCAATCTTCCTTACAATGTAGCATCGCAGATTATATTTAAAGTGGCAAAATACTATACAGTTCCACACTGTTTTTTCCTTATACAGAAAGAGATGGCAGAGCGACTGATTGCAAAACCTAAAAGTAAAAATTATTCCGCTTTTACCGTTGGTGTGCAGCTTTATTTTAAAGTACAAAGGCTTTTTGATGTGCCACCCAATGCATTTTATCCACCACCCAAGGTTCATTCAACGTTTGTACAACTGACACGAAAAAAAGAATTGCCCCTGACACAAAGCCAGATAACATTATTTGAACAGCTTGTTGAAAGTGCATTCTGGGCACGCCGCAAAATGCTAAAAACTGCACTAAAACGCTCACCCTATATTACATTTGATGAGTTGTATATTGCGCAGGCATTTGAAGTGCTTGGCTTTGACACAAAAGTCCGCGGAGAGGAGCTTTCACTTGACGATTTTATAGCACTGACAAAATACTGCCACCATCATCAACACTTGAAGGATCAGTAAATGGCAATTGATAAAGAAAAAATATTCAAGCTTGTTGCACAGGTTGCAAAACCTGCACGCTATGTGGGCGGTGAATGGAATGCAACAATTAAGCCTGATGCATCAGTAAGGATTGGGTTGTGTTTTCCAGATTTGTATGAGGTGGGAATGTCCAACAATGGAATTCATATTTTATACAGTGCAGTTAATGCCATTCCTAATGTAGCCTGTGAACGCGTGTTTGCAGTAGAACGTGACTTTGAAAAAGTTTTGCGGCAGTCGCATACACCATTATATACGCTTGAAACCTATACCCCGCTCAATGAGCTTGACATGCTTGGTTTCAATGCAGCCTGTGAGCTTTTGTATACAAACATATTGCAGGTTCTTGATTTAGGCAACATTCCATTTTTTGCAAAAGACAGGGGCGATAGTTACCCATTAATAATCATTGGTGGCGAGGGAGCAAGCAACCCTGCGCCACTTTTGGCATTTGCTGATGCAGTCTTTGCCGGTGATGGTGAAGAAGCAATAATTGAGATTGTTAAGATACTCATTGAGAAAAAAACAAAACGCTTACCTAAAGATCAGGTGCTGACAAAATTAGCCACTATTGAAGGTGTACTGTGCAGCCGTGATGTTACGTTTACATATAATGGGGGTGAATTGATAGCTATTAAGGCACCAGAAGTGTATAAAAGAAATGTACGTAAATTTAACGCTTATCAGGCAACTTGTCCAGTGGTGCCTTCCATACGAGGTGTACAGGATAGAGTTTCTATCCAGCTTGATAGAGGATGTAAAAATTTATGTAAATTCTGTCATGCGGGCTACTGGGAACTTCCTTACCGCAAAGCTGAACCCAGACAGGTTGCAGATGCAATTTTAAAAACCCTGCAGAATACAGGCTTTGACGATGTATCTCTCCATTCATTGAGTGTGGGAGATTATTCAACTATTATTGAACTATTAAACATAATCGTTCCGCCGTTGGTGGAGCAGGGTATAAGTATATCACTTCCATCTCTTCGAGTTGATATTCAAACACTTGATATAATTGAATCAATATCGGATTTGAAAAAGACATCATTGACATTTGCGGTGGAGTCAGCGTCGGATATGCTTCGTTATCGTGCATATAAACGCCTTACTGTTGATAAAATAATGAATATATTACAGGTGTTGTCGCAAAAGGGGTGGCAACGTATTAAGCTTTATTTTATGATTGGGCTCCCTGGCTGCAAAGAAGTGGATGAGGCAGCAGATATCATTTCATTTATGAAGCAAGCGTGTGCTATCAACAAAAAGATGCAATACAATGTAACTATCTCACCGTTTGTACCAAAACCACATACACCGTACCAGTATGAAGAACAACAGGATGAAATCTACTGCCTTGAAGTAATACAAAAGATTAAACGCAATGTGCCAAAATCTGTAACTATTAAAAATCATGATGTGTATGCGTCGCTTATAGAAGGAGTACTTGCGCGTGGCGATAGTATGCTTTCAGACGCTATTGTTGCTGCATACAACCAAGGAGCTCGACTTGATTTATGGGGTGAGCATTTTAATTTTAAAATCTGGGATAATGCATTGCAACAAACACTTGGCAACTGGCGCAGGTACTTACAGAAAAGAAATTCAAAAGAAATGTGCCCCTGGCATATCATCCGAACACGCTATGATAGCCTGATACACAAAAAGATGAATTCAACCTGGGATGGCACAGTATTTCCAATTGGGTATAAAAAAAATGCGCTTGATAAAGATTCATTTAAAAGGGCTGCCCAATCATTTGAGAAAAGGTACAAAGTTGTTGCAACGCTTAGAGTGCAGTATGCAAAAAAGGGCAAAGCGCGCTTTATGGGGCATATTGATTGTATGGAAATTTTTAAGAGGGCATTGCGAATGGCAGGTGTTCCAGTGGCATTTACGCAAGGGTATAACAAGCACCAGCGTCTAATGGCAGGACCGGCGTTACCACTGGGATATGAAAGCCTGTGTGAGTTTGTGGATGTTGAACTGTATGAACAGTGTAGTCCCACTATACTCAAAGCATTAGGAAATTATTTTCCTGAAGGCTTTGAGGTTATTTCAGCATATCATCACACGCAAACAACAATTTCCTTGCAATCAATTGTATATGTACGGTACAAAATACTTTTCAGCGATACCATGGTATACAATACGTTCGCCAGTAATCTTGAAAAAAGAGCAAACATGATCAAGAAGACAAAAAAAGGATTGAAGAATATGCGCTTTGATGATGCCATTGTACAGTTTCAGGTGCATGATGACAGTGTTGAACTGCTTATTCCGGTGGGAGAAAATTCAATACGCCCCGACAGTGTCATTGCTGACTGGTGTAGGCTGGATCATCCACTTGCAGTGGTAACAATTGTGAAAACTGCAATGTATTATATTGATAATGGAGTTATGGTAGAATTTCAATAATAGTACACTTTTTGTTATTTATAAATTATGATGTGATTAAAGGTAGCCCTGCAGAGATGCAGGGCCAATAGGATGCGGGCCAGGACGTGAACGGATGCTTTACCTCAGCCCGCAGTAGAAGGATTACTATGTGTTTGAGATATAAGGCGTTTTTCTTTGGTACTTTCTTTTGCCGTCAAACAAAAGAAAGTGCAAGAATTCAAGGATTTCTAATTGCAATTAAGAAAATATATTAACAATTTAATCTCAGAAGGAGGAGTTTATGGGTTCGCTTTCGTATAATTTAGACGGAAAGGTTGCAATTGTTACTGGTGGCACGCGTGGCATAGGGCTTGCAATAGCTCAGGAGCTGTTGCGGCAGAATGCAAAGGTTGTCATCTGTGCACGTAAGCAGGAAGGGCTTGACAAAGCCAGGGAAATTCTTAAGGCAGATAATAATCTTATAACCTGTGTAGCACATATTGCAAAAGAAGAAGATGTTACTGCACTAGTTGATGCAGCAATAAAAGCGTTTTCAAAAATTGATATTTTAATTAACAATGTTGGAATGAACTTGCCCACTGGAAGCCTTATTGATGTTGAGCTATCGGCATGGCAAAAGATAATTGATTCAAATCTCACCGGTACATTCCTGGTTTCAAAGAAAGTAGGTGCCATTATGCGCCAGCAAAAAAGTGGTAAAATCGTAAGCATCTCATCCATTGCAGGAAGACTAGCTTCCCCTGGCATGAATGTGTATGGTATAGCAAAAGCGGGAATTGAAATGATGACAAAGAATTTAGCACTGGAGCTTGCACCATTCAATGTGCAGGTAAACGCAGTGGCTCCTGGAATGGTCCGCACAGATTTTAGCAAACCATTCTGGTCAAATGACGCCATCCACGATATGATTGTAAAGAATATTCCAATGGCAAGAATTGCTGAAATTGACGAAGTAGTGCATCCGGTTCTTTTCCTAGCTTCGGATGGTGCGCGCTACATCACAGGGCAAACGCTTGTCATTGATGGTGGCGCATCCATTGTGTAGCTAATCTGTATACAGAATACTACCATCTTGAAGTTTCATTGCATAGCGGTGATTGTTCATCTGCCATTTTTTAAAATCACTGCTATCTGCAATGAAGATATGTGCTCGTGTAATATCATGTATAGGTATTATGATATTATTAAGCGATAGCTCTGTATTAGAAATCCTATGTGAATTAATAATCATCTCCTTTGCAGTATGTGGGTTGCCTTTGCTTCGAAGGAAAGCTGGTACCCATTTGTTGTTTGATTTAANAAACCAATCCCACCTTAGACAATCATGCACAAGCCTAGTGTAATCTGGATAGTGCTGGGTGAAAAAATCTAATAGCATTGCGGCAATTGATTCAAAGTTTTTTGCATAGAGTGTAAAATTATGATATTGAAAGAAAAGTGCAATATCTCTATATATGTCAAATTGATTATCCCTGGCAATAAAATGAGCAATCATGCGTGCAATTGTTTTAAAATGATGATTATAGACACAATCCACAACCCTTTCGATGCTATGGAGTAGCACCATATCTTCCTCTGAAAGCCATTTGTTTTTTGTTACAATGTATGGTGATTTTGTATCATGTTCAATTGCATATTCATGTTTTTGTGTTTCTATATCAGTTCCTGGCAAAATCTTTAAAAACCCCATCTGGAAGTAGTGTGGTTGCAGGTTTATTATTGCGTTAAAACTTTCTGCTATTCTTTGCATATCTTCATACGGAAGACCACAAATCATATCAAGGTGTATGTGGATATTGTTCAAAGCCATAAGCCTTTGAATATTTTCCTTAGCTTTTTCCCAGTGCATTTTGCGGTTAATAGCATGTAATGTTTTTTCATGTATTGACTGAATGCCAATTTCAAACTGGAAGTAATGAGGAGGTACTTTTTTTAGTATGTAAAAGTCTTCATCATAGAGCAAGTCAGGATGAATCTCAAAATGAAATTGTGTATTGGAATTTTTATGTTCAATCAAATATTGAAAGATTGCCCGTGCATGAGTAGGGTTACAGTTAAATGTTCTGTCAACAAATTTCACCATGCGCAGATTATGCTGCAAAAGAAAATCAAGCTCATCATACACTTTTTGAACATCTTTAAACTGCAGTTTTTGATCATGGCGTGAAGATATGCAATAACTGCACTGATATGGACATCCCCTACTTGATTCATAGTATACATAATGATGTGTTAAATTGTTTAAATCTTGGGATGTATAAGGAAATGGAATGTCATTAAAATGATAGTTAGGATGATTAAGGACTTTATCGCTAATACTGAAATTGTTTGTAGCTAAATATTCAAAAGCTTTTTCACCTGGCCCCTGTATGATAGTTTCAATAAAAGGAAATTCAAAAAGCCATATATCGCTAGTATAGCTAACCTCAGGACCCCCAAGGATAATTTTGCATTGTGGAAAGCTAGCATGTAGCAAAGGCAAGAGCCTTTTAATGTACTGTGCATTCCAAATATATACACCTATGCAGCATATATCTGGTTTAATTTTTTGTATAGCACCAATCGTTTCATCTATCTGATTATTGATAGTTGTTTCATAAATTATACAATTATAATCTTCAAATGGTAATAGTATCTGCTTGAGGTAGTAAAGTGACAGGGTTGAATGGACAAACTTAGCGTTAACTCCTAATAGCAATACATTATAGTTCATGTAACAAAGTATATAGTAAAAGAGGGCTTTTGGCAAGCCCTCTTTTGTTATATTAGTCGTATGTTTCGGAGCCTAAATAGGTAACTGGAGGCACATCCATGAGCCAACGTAAAGTATTTTTCAACTTCATAAGCTGCACAAAAAGGTCGTGAATAGGCTGTTCACCTGGTTCAAACATTGGGCTCTTCCAGTAGAATGAGAGCCATTCTTGAATACCATACATAGATGCGCGCTGTGCTAGGTCTAAAAATAGTACTAGGTCAAGTACAACAGGTGCAGCAAGTATCGAGTCGCGGCAAAGGAAATTGACCTTAATTTGCATTGGGTAATCCAACCATCCACGGATATCTATATTATCCCAACTTTCCTTATTGTCACCACGGGGTGGATAGTAGTTAATCCTTACAACATGGTGATACCCATCATAGAGATCTGGGTACTCATCAGGCTGAAAGATATTATCCAGAACTGAAAGCTTGCTTACTTCTTTAGTTTTGAATGATTCAGGGTCATCAAGAACTTCGCCGTCGCGGTTGCCTAAAATGTTGGTAGAGTACCAGCCGTCCACACCTATCATTCTGGCTTTAAGTCCAGGAGCAATTATGGTTTTCATAAGTGTCTGGCCAGTCTTGAAGTCCCTGCCGCCCATTGGCACCTTGTTCTTTTCTGCAAGCTGCCGCAGTGCTGGAATTTCGTTACATAAGTTTGGAGCACCATTTGCAAACGGTATTCCCAAATCAAGTGCTGCGTATGCATATATCATACTGGGTGCAATGTATTTATTGCTTTCTTTGAGTGCTTTTTCAAAATTTTCAATTGTGTCATGTACTCCAGGCTTCATTTCCTGGTATATTTCGGTGCTGGCACACCACACCATAACCATCCGGGATATATTCTTCTCTTTTTTGAAATTAAGAATGTCTTCTTTTATCATCTGGGCTAAATCCCAGTAGCTAGTTGCTTTTTTGACCCATGTACCGTGTAACTTTTTAACATAATCATTAAAAAATACTGCCTTCCAAGGTTTAATCTGTGATAATTCATCTTTAATAGGTTCAAGGTCATATTTCTGTAACACGCCAGCTTTCACAGCTGCTTCATAGCAGTTGTCTTCAAAAATGTCCCAACCACCAAACTCCATATCTTTTAAATCAGCAAGCGGAACAAAATCCTTGATTGGTACATAGTGAGCATCGTCACCTTTACCCAACCTTAGCTTACCCATCATTGCAACAGAGCCTTTAGGGAGCTTTAATCCTTTTCTAATAAGCATTACACCTGCAATAAAAGTGGTGCTAACAGCACCCAGCCCGGGGATAAGAACCCCTAATTTGCCTTCGGCTTTTTGAATTTCAGTATTTTTTAGTGTCAAGGTACGCCTCTCTTATTGTATTAAAAATTTATATAAAAAACTAATAGCTATAGCCTGTAACATACATACTACTATACTATTAATTTTTCTCTTACAATGAGAATCTACAAAGATAATAGTCAAGAAGATTATCAAAAAAAATGCAATAGACTATTGCAAATGCTCCTACAATAATCCCAGTTGAGTGGTTATGTTTTTTTGTCATTCAATAGATACTATAAAAAAAGTCAATAGAAAAATTTAAATAATAGCTATCGCTTTCCACCTAATAATGATCCTAAAATAGTCCGTACTCTCTGATGCTCTACCGTGCTGGCCACGGTACGCGCTGCGCTTTTCAGCATTGCTTCCATAAGGGTATCTCCCTTTCTTCTAAGGGTTTTAGATTCTTTTTGTGTAAGCTTACTTTCCTCTTTTTTGCCAGCCTGAGCCTGTTTGTTATACGCGGGATTACATTACAGTTGCTATCGCCCTTTGCAATTTTAAATAATTGGGTTGGAGCCATACTTTTCTACTTTTCTTTATGAAAAAACAATTACTTTAATAATACTCAGATGCCAAGGCAAGTTAATTCAATTATTAGTAATGATATGTGCTTTCATGATTTTATTGTAACATGATATTTCTGAGTTGATTTGTACACTTCATCACCATGTTCTGCGTACTATAAACTAATGTTTCTGGGTAGTTAAATTGGGCGATAGTTGTTATGTATGGAGTTTTATGCCTGATTGAAACCTTTTGGGTATACAAATTATCCCATTTGCCAAATTGGCAATATGATGTATTGATGGTTGCATCAATTTCCTTATTTTTTGCTTGATATTTTATATTAGTACAATTTAAATATTTATTAAAGCAACATTAGTGCCAGAGCCTAAAAGAAGTGTTTCACGCAGGGAAGGCAGAGGTTATGAGGAAATTGGCTTTATAGCTATCTCTTGACGAATTATGGGGACATCAAAAAGTGTGGCTATATCAAAGATTATAAAGTATTAAAAGCAAGATTCTTAAGTCACTGCGTGACTTCAGAATGACATCCTTAATGGAGGAGGGATAGTATGGAAATAATGCGAATATCAGGTGCAGATGTTATTCCAGCTGGTTTTACAGTTAATAACCAGCCTCAGGAGGAGACTAAAACACAAGCCGAAGTCAAAAAGGAACCCGAGAAGGTCAGAGAATCAACCATTGATACTTATGCATAGAGGAAAATTACATGCCAATTACAAAAGCCGAGAAAGCAGCCTACAATGACTTTATCAAAGGATATAAGGCAAAATTAGATGAACTTACCAAGCAGATAAAAGAAACAGAGCAAAAAAAGAAAAAAATGCCCAACATCAAAGGCTACATAAACATTGAGCTTATTTTGTTATACACAAAATTCATCTATACACTGCTCAATATGAACAAGGCTTCGCTTGATATGCTCAAAATTAAAAATGAACGTTTTTTAAATGATGCGCGCAAAGAATTTTACAGGATACTACAGTTATTTGAAGAGATAGTTGGCAAAGATATTGACCGACCGCTTAAAGAAAACGAAGAATATTTACAGGCAATAGATAAATTCAATCCTTCACAGATTCTTAATCTGATAAAGGAACTGCATACGTTATTACAAAAAATTATTGATGCACTGGGTGAAAGCTCTAAATGGAAGTGGTCCTTTGTTGAATTACAGGGCAGGGTGGCCGTGATTACAAAAAACATCATAAATTTCAGTGATCTGCAGAAATACAGGGATCCGCGAAAGGAATTTTACTATGAGCGTCAGGAGATGTTAAAGCTTTGTAAACAAAGCCTGTCCGAAGCTGCAAAACAGTACAGAAATAAATATGAAATATCAACTAAATCCTCAGAGGATATCTTGAGGTCAATTGAACTTTTAACCGCATTACGAAGAATTAACATACTTTTTGGCGAATCTGAAGAAGCAGAAAAGTTAAAAAATACCATTGAAGCGCTCAGGCTTCGTCTTGAGGCCGATGAAAAAGAAGAAGACGAGAAAAAGAAGAAAAAATAATCTCACAGTTAAAAAAATACACATATATTTGAACATTTTTAAGCAAAATGACTTGACGAGTGCTAATTTTTTTAGTACATTATTAGCACTCATATAGGTAGAGTGCTAATAATCACATACGAGGTTGGTATGATGATACTGAAGCAATTAAATGATCGAGAAGCACAGGTTTTAAAAGCAATTGTTTATGAGTATATATCTACAGGGAAACCTGTAGGGTCCCGGTCATTTGTGCAGAAGTATTCTTTCTCACTTTCTCCGGCAACTATGCGTAACATAATGTTTGATCTAGAACAGATGGGGTACCTCTCACAGCCTCATACGTCAGCAGGGCGAATCCCAACCGATAAAGGCTATCGCTTCTATGTGGACTCGCTCCTTGATACCTACGAGACAGTTGCAAAAAATGGCGTAGAGGTGCGCGAGGAACTGCTGGCACATGAGATTGAGCTGGATAAGATATTCATGTCAATTGTAAAGATGCTATCGCTTATATCAAAATACACTGGCATTGCACTCATGCCCAAGCCTGATTTTACTGTGGTCAAGCATATTGAAATTATATCGCTCACTTCCAATGAGGTGCTGTTTATCATTGTAACAAGAACTGGAATTGTAATTCATAAAAAGGTTAAACTTTCATCACCGGTTAATCAGGATGACTTGTACAAATACTCGCGATTCCTTACTGCAGAGCTGTCGGGCTATTCGCTGGTTGAAATTAAGCAAAGCCTTATAAACCAGCTTAGGACCGTAACGGGCATTGAGCCAGCTGTGCGGGATATAGCCCTGGATATTACGGAACTTGCACTTAAAGATGAACATGAGCCTGACATTTATATTGATGGAATTGAAAATCTTTTACATATACCTGAAATGGTTGAAACTGAGAAATTACGTGAGGTGCTGCGCTTTATTGAACAGAAGGACACGCTTCGCAAGATAATGGAAGAGCTGCGCCAGAAGGAAGGCGTGTTTACTCTGATTGGCCAAGAAATTAAAGAAATAGCAATCCCATGTTGTAGCATAATAGCTTCATCATATAAAATTGGTAACAGTCCAGTTGGCGTTGTTGGCATCATTGGACCAACACGAATGGATTATGAAAAGGTTGTCCCGTTAGTAGATTATACGGGAAAGGTGGTTTCAAACTTTCTTACGCAGATGACCAAATAATTACCAATAACCTTTATGTGCATTACCATTGATTGGCAGGGGGATGTATGAGCGGCAAAGATAAAAAGCATCGCAACAATGAGCAACATCATGAAGCGGTGAACAGTGAAACAATTGAAGAAAAGAAGGAATTACATCAAGAAATGAATGCTGAAAAGCCTGCGGGCGATAGCTCAACGAATCAATCTGATTCCAATGAAGGTGCTGTCGCGCAGGACCAATTACAACAGAAGGAGGAAGCATTGCAGAAGTTACAGGAAGAATTGAATAAAAAGAATGAGGAATTGGCCGCATTGAAAGATTTGCTGATTAGAAGGCAGGCTGATTTTGAAAATTATAAAAAGCGCGTTATCCGTATGCAGGAGGATGACAGGAAATTAGCCATTAAGGATATGGCACGTGACATTATAAACATTAATGATGATTTAATACGTGCAATTGAGGCTGCAACTAATGTGCAGAGTGTAGAGAATTTGACAGATGCACATACATCTTTTATTGAAGGTGTGAAGATGATATCTCGTCAAATTGAAGATATGCTCAAGCGCTATGGTGTGGAGGAGATAGAAAGCCTCAATCAGCCCTTTGATCCGGAATATAACGAAGCAATTGAGATTGATGAAAGCACAGATGTTGAAAAGGACACAATAACCAAAGTGTATCAAAAGGGCTTTAAGCTGGATAAATATGTTATCAGAGCTGCACGGGTGAAGGTGACGCGCCCTGCAAAAAAGCCTGATAACACCAGTAAGCAGGCAGAGGAAAATACAACAGCGTCACCACATTAATGTGCAATGAGCAAATGAATGAACTTATGATAGCAACTATCATTACAAATATATTCAATATATAAGGAGAATGACTATGAGTAAGATAATAGGAATTGACCTTGGAACCACAAACTCATGTGTTGCAGTTATGATTGGTGGTGAACCAGTGGTTATACCCAATTCCGAAGGGCAACGAACAACACCATCGGTTGTTGCGTTTACTGATAAGGGTGAGCGCTTAGTTGGGCAGGTTGCCAAAAACCAGATGATAACTAACCCTGAAAACACAATACGGTCAATCAAGCGGTTTATGGGCCGTTCGTACAGTGAGGTACAGAGTGAAATTAAAATGGTGCCGTATACAGTTGTGGATGATGGTAAAAATGGCGTAAAAGTGAAAACTATTGCCGGAGATTTTACTCCTCAGGAGATATCGGCAAGAATTTTGCAGAAAATGAAACAGAGTGCTGAAGATTACTTAGGTGAGAAAGTTACCCGAGCTGTTATTACAGTGCCTGCGTATTTCAATGATGCTCAAAGGCAGGCTACTAAAGATGCAGGCCGTATTGCAGGGTTGACAGTTGAGCGTATAATTAATGAGCCGACTGCTGCAGCACTTGCATATGGTCTTGATAAAAAAGAACGCAACCACAAAATAGCTGTGTACGATTTGGGTGGTGGAACATTTGATATTTCCATACTGGAATTGGGTGATGGTGTATTTGAGGTTAAATCAACCAATGGAAATACCCATCTGGGTGGTGATGATTTTGACCAGCGCATTATGGAATGGCTGATAGCTGAGTTTAAAAAGCAGACAGGAATTGATTTGAGTGCTGACAAGATGGCGTTGCAGCGTTTGAAAGAGGCAGCGGAAAAGGCCAAGATTGAGCTTTCAAATAAATTGCAGACCGAGATTAATATACCATTCATTACTGCGGATCAGAGTGGACCAAAACACTTGATAATGACACTGACTCGATCAAAGTTTGAAGGTCTGGTAGAAGACCTCATTGAATCAACTAAAGAACCGTGTATTAAGGCACTTGAAGATGCTGGCCTTACTCCAGGAGATATAGACGAGGTTATTTTAGTTGGTGGTTCAACCCGAATACCTGCTGTTCAGGAGCTTGTGCGCAGAGTATTTGGAAAAGAGCCCCATAAAGGTGTAAACCCTGATGAAGTGGTAGCTGTTGGTGCTGCTATTCAGGGCGGAGTGCTTGCAGGTGAGGTTCATGATGTATTGCTGCTTGATGTTATCCCATTGTCACTTGGTATTGAAACATTAGGTGGGGTAATGACAAAGCTCATTGAGCGCAATACTACTATACCAACACGTAAAAGCCAAATATTCTCCACTGCTGCTGACAATCAGACAGCGGTATCAATACATGTGTTGCAGGGTGAGCGTGAACTTGCTTCGCAGAATAGGACTATTGGAAGGTNTGATCTGATTGGTATTCCACCTGCACCGCGTGGTGTGCCACAGATTGAAGTAACATTTGATATTGATGCCAATGGGATACTGCATGTATCTGCAAAGGATCTTGGCACCGGTAAAGAGCAGAAGATTAGGATAGAAGCATCAAGTGGTTTGAGCGAAGAAGATATCAAGAGGATGATCAAGGATGCAGAACTTCATGCAGAAGAAGACCGCAAAGCACGGCAGCTTGTTGAAGCACGCAACGAGGCAGATGCGCTCATCTATTCGCTTGAAAAACTCATTCGCGAGAATGAAGGCAAGATAGATGCAAGTGAAAAAGCTTCGATAGAAGCTGAAATTGAAAATCTGCGTAAGGCAATGGAGTCAACTGATATTAATGTGATACGTGATGCAAAAGCAAAATTAGAAAGAGCATCACATTCCTTTGCAGAGCGTCTCTACAAACAGGGTGCAGAACAATATGCAAAATCGCAACAGACCCAAACTGCACAGGAGAGCTCACAGAGTGGCGAAAAAGTGTACGATGCTGATTATGAAGTAGTAGATGACGATAAGAAAAAATAATGAGTTATAAACAATTATACGACAATGCTTGCCATTGTCGTATAATTTTTGTAATCTTTTTAAATAAGGGGTGATGACCTTGGCTACCACAAAAAGAGATTATTATGAAGTTTTGGGTGTTCCTCGCAATGCATCAGAAGATGAGATAAAGCAAGCTTACCGCAAGCTTGCTTTAAAATATCACCCTGACCGCAATAAAGGAAGCAAAGAAGCGGAAGAAAAGTTTAAGGAAGCAACCGAAGCATACGAAGTTTTGCGTGACCCAAAAAGGCGTGCGCAATACGATAAATTTGGCCATGAAGGTGTTGCTGGATTTGAAGGTTTTGGCAGAGGAGCTTATACAGATTTTTCGGATATATTTGGTGATTTTGACCTAGGTGACATATTTGAAAGCTTTTTTGGGCCTGGTTTTGGAACTCGCACTCGTTCCACACGTGCAAAGCGTGGCAGAGATATCCAATATGATCTTTCCATAACATTGGAGGATGCAGCATTAGGCAAAGAAGTGCAGATTGAAATACCACGCCATGAAGTTTGCAGTTCGTGTGGAGGTACAGGTTCGGCATCTGGTACAAAACCAACGGTATGTCCCGTATGTAATGGCACTGGACAAATCCGCCAGACCCAGGGGTTTTTCTCAATTACTCAGACATGCTATAAGTGCAGAGGTGAAGGAAAAATCATCACGTCACCATGTCGGGTGTGTAGAGGCACAGGACTGGAGGAAAAACACCGCAAAATCACAGTTAAAATACCTGCGGGTGTTGAATCAGGTTCGCGTTTAAAAATTTCAGGTGAAGGTGAGCAGGGACCTGGTGGAGGACCTGCAGGGGATCTTTATGTGGTGGTCCATATTCAAAAACATCCAATATTTGAGCGGCATGGTAATGACCTCATAAGCGTTGTAGATGTTTCGTTTGCTGTTGCCTGCTTAGGAGGTGAGATTGAAGTGCCAACTATTTATGGGAAAAAAGCCAAGATGAAAATTCCTGCAGGTACGGAAAATGGCCAAATATTCAGATTGAAGGGAAACGGAATGCCCTATCTGGGGTCTTATGGAAAGGGTGACCAGCTGGTAAAGATAAATATTAAAGTGCCAAAGAAGCTCAGTCCTCGTCAGAAAGAGCTTTTAAAAGAATTTGCCCGCATTGAGGGTGAAACCGTTGATGTGGACCGCGAATTTTATACATAAATAATAAGAGCGGCGTATATTACAGCCGCTCTTTGACATATTTTGCTATTACATTTCGAGCGGCCTCTGACATCTCAATGAATTTAAATGTATAGTAAATGATTTTTTCTTTGGTTATGGTTCGTGAAGCTAATATTTTACTGACTATCTCAATTTTGAAATTTTCAAGGGTAAAAAATAGGGTATATTCATTGTGATACTGCAATGTTGTTTCAACCCTCACGACGGCTTCAAATTCATTGAGTCGTTCAATAGTTCCATTTACAGGTACGGTATCGTCATGTTGTATGATGGCTTCATCGTCTCTCTCATCCTTTTTCTTTTGAATACTGCATGGAATTAGTGTTTGTATATATGGATGGTGAACCTCTTTTCCCCGTTTTATCACCTCAGGTTTTTTCAAGATTATTGTGTTTTCCTGGATTGCAGTAATTTCCGATTCAAACGAGTATTCAGCGTCACCGTTTCTGAAGAAAAAGATTGAAACAGGTTCAGTTATTATTTCATCTTGTAGCTGTCCTGGCTTTCTAAAATATTTGCAGTGAATAGCATCCTCTGCAATCAGCGTAATTTTTGCAATAAATGCTCTCCCTGTCTGGCTATACCCGCACACAAGCGTATCAGTGGATATATCCTCAATTGAATCAAGCGGTTGCTGATATTCGGTAGGGTTGTAAATTCTTTCGTATGTAATAACAATATCTTTGAAAATATCTTTTAAGTCTTCAGTGGGTTCTTTTAATTTTGCAATGTATTGTAAAAATTTAACCAGTCCTGTTTCAAATAATGCTTTATTCATGAAGATGATTTCTGGTGAATTGAGTTTGGATAAGGCAACAATGTGTTGTAAAATGCGAACCTGGTAGCCGGTAAGACCCCGCTGGCGAGCTTTATAGATAAAAATTTGTTCAAGGCTTGATTTTTTAAGTTTGAGGTATTGATTATATTTTAGCAAAGCAAAGAAAGCAATTATTAACAGGATTACCAACAATGTCAATCCAACTTCCCATAAGGGAGCAACCCTCCAGCGAACACCAAAAACAGTAATTATTTCCATATTTTAACCATTGTTTAGAGTAACCCGCGTGTGCCGTAGTGGCATGAATGTTTGAGCTCCCTATGTAAAGGTGGATTCTCGCATGCAGGTATCTATCTACTTCGTGATGAAGCGTGATATCAACCTGCAGATTAGAGATTCCATGCTCAGTGGTGTTGGAACTACAATATGACATGCCATTCACGAACACCGCAGGCTTATTATCTAATATACTTAAATAATATTTGTTGGCAACAAAAATTTTACTTGCTAATGCACAACCGTACACTACTACATGAATAAAAAAAGTTGCGATGTATTGTTATAACTAAGAATAGTATCCTCTTACTGAATACCATGGTGGTGGTAGGGTAATATAATTATATTTTAAGAGAAACAGTAAGATATAAATGATAAAAAAACATATACATATTCTTTTTACAATTATCATAAGTGTAATCATTCCATTGATTATATACCCCTTTGGTAAGAATAAGGTCACAGTTGAAGTTTTTAAGTGGCATATACTGAAAACTGTTCATTTTAATGTGTATTATCCTTACGGCATGGAACAGCTAGCAGCCAAAACTGCCCTAATTGCTGAAAGGGCATATGTTCATTTAGCTGATGCATTGCAACATCAACTCAATGACCCGGTCCCCATCATAGTCTTTCCATCTCATATAGATTTTCAGGAAAATAATATTCTTCTCCAAATCATAGGCGAGGGGACTGGTGGTTTTACCGAAGCGTTTAAAAACAGAGTGGTTGTGCCTTTCAATGGTTCCTATGATGAATTTCAGCATGTTCTGGTGCATGAGCTTGTGCATGCATTCCAGTATAATATTCTTATGCGCGATAGCTCCGGCAAAATGCAATCCATGATGAGCATGGGGGCAGTGCCATTATGGTTCACTGAAGGCATGTCCGAATATTTGTCTATTGGCTTTGATGAAACTGCAGATATGACCATGCGGGATTTTTTTCTGAATGATCAGTATATCAGTTTGATTGATTTTACCACCTATCGCGTTGGGAACATGTATTACTACTATAAGGTTGGACAGGCGTTTTTTTATTATTTTGAAACAACCTATGGGAAAGGAAAAATTGGTGAATTTTTACGAGATATCAGGGACTTAGATAACTTTGAAGAAGCATTAAAAGTGCATACAAAGAAAAATCTTGAAGAAATTGATACTGAATTTAAACATTTTTATAAGAAGCGATTGTATCCAGTAATAGCAGGAAGAAACTTTGATGAAGAAGAAGGAAAAAGAATTACCAATCACAAGAAAACCCGTTCAATATTTAATACCTGCCCGGCAATCTCACCTGATGGCACAAAAATAGCATATATTGACAACAGGGATATTTATTCATCAATATCAATACTAACTATTGGCCAAGAAGATGCAGAACAGAAAGCACGCGTTATACTTAAAGGGAATGAAACCTCTGAATTTGAAGGGATGCATTTACTTGATAATTATCTGTCGTGGACACCCGATGGCAAGGGCATTGTGTTTGTTTCTCAGTCAAAAAACAGAGATGTATTATTCATCATTGATGCCCACACTGGCAAAATTATTAATGAAATTGTGTTGCCGTTCAGGGCAATAAAGGATCCTTCGCTATCGCCTGACGGCAAGTACATAAGCTTTATTGGGCAGGTAAATATACAGAGCGATGTGTATCTATACTCGTTGAAAGATAAAACGTTGAAGCAAATAACAAATGATGTCTTCTGTGAACGCTATCCTAAACTCAATGCAGATAATTCAATTATCTTTTATTCATCCAATTATCCCACTGGTGATTATACTAGCTCGCAGTATGCTATTATAAAGCATACATGTGCAACAGGTGCCCGCCAAATAATTGTGCCGCCACAGTCAAAAAATTTACAGGTTGATATCGCAAATGATGGCACCAGCTTAGTATATATTTCCAACCGAGAAGGCATATACAACGTATATAAGTATGATATATCTAGCTCCACCGAAACCAAGATAACCAATGCATCAACCGGTATTTTCTATCCACGCATCTTCCCTGATGGTAAGAAAATTGCTTTTGTATCATACCAGAATGGAGGGTATGATATATTTATAAAAGAAGACATTAAACCAGTAACTATCGCCCCTCCTTTTAATACTGAACATATACCTGTTATGTTGCCCGCACACTACTTCCCATTATCGCAGGCCATATGGGACAATTACACTACTACTGTTTCCCCGGATTGGGTGTTCTTTGGCCTTGGTGGTACTGTGGGATATGGCTTTGCAGGTTTTGCTCAGATGAGTTTCAGCGATTATTTGGGGGACAACCGGGTTGTGGTAACCACCGATTATCTGCGCTACGGCAGCAGTGCTAATTATTTGAACTGGGATGTGCAATACCTTTACCTGCGCTACAGGTGGGATTACTCTCTGGGATTTTTCAGACAAAAGAATCCTTTTGGCATATTTACACTAGCAAGTATTAATGATCTTATTCACAATGCTTACTGGTCAACTTTGTCAATGGATCATTACGGGGTATACGCAATTGCAAGCTATCCGTTTACTAAATTTTCCAGGTTCAGCACACGTATTTCCTCAAGCCGATATGAACGTGATTACAGTTACCTTGACCAGCGCCCTGATGTGTTTGCCAATTTAAATTCAGTTTCGGTGTCATATAATTACGATAATGTATTGTGGGGATTCCTTGCGCCTTTGCGAGGCACGCGTGGGCAGATAATGTTTACACAGGTTGTAAACCTCACAGGGCAGGATTATTCCTTCAGCAGTATTGATATTGATGTACGACGCTACTTCTTTTTGGACAAACAGTATGTACTGGCTTTCAGAGGTATTGGAGGCAAGATATTTGGCGAAAAGAAAGAATATTTTAAATACTACATTGGTGGTTTTAATACACTCAGAGGGCATCCATTTATAGAATATGGTGGCACTAACGTGTTCCTTTTTAATGCTGAGTTTAGATTTACGTTTATTGAATCAATACGTATGGGATGGCCGTTATTTTTAAAAATTGGCAATATTGGCGGCGTTTTATTTGTTGATGCTGGTTCGGCGTGGGATAATGAATATACTTTCATAAATAAGGAAACAGGGGAATTTCAAGATTTTAAAATGGATATGGGTTTTGGGTTTCGACTTACCTTGTATCCAATAGTTATTTTAAAGCTTGACTATGCGTGGCCATATTATTATGGAAGGTTTGGCCAAAAAGAGATAGTCTTCAGTTTGGGGTATGAGTTTTAATCAAGGAGAATTGACAATGGAACGGTTTGCACACATAGAGCGTAAAACCAAAGAAACCGACATAACCTTGAAGTTGTTTCTCGATAGTACACAGCCAAGCACAATAGACACTGGTATTGGCTTTTTTAACCATATGCTCACCCTTTTTGCAGCATTTAGCAGGATGAGTATTCAGTTGAACGCAAAAGGTGACCTTGATGTTGATGCACATCACACAATTGAAGATACGGGAATATGCTTGGGCAAAGCATTTCAAAAGGCTTTAGGTGACAAACAGGGAATCATGCGTTTTGGGCAGGCTACCGTTCCAATGGATGAGGCATGCAGCAGTGTTATTGTTGATATATCAGGAAGAGGGTATTTTGTATACCGAGGTGAAAAGTTGCATGGCCTGATACACACATATAGTGAGGAATGTACGCTGGAATTTTTTAAATCATTTGCGCACAATGCTTTAATAACCATGCATATACAGCAAATGTACGGTGACAACAAACACCATATACATGAGTCAATATTTAAAGCAGCAGGGTTGGCTCTCTATAGAGCATATATGTTGGGCGATAGCACCGGCATTCCTTCAACAAAGGGTGTTCTATGATTACAGTTATCGATTATGGTATGGGGAATTTGCGCTCGGTAGTAAAGGCAGTGGAGAAATATACCACTGATGTGCGTGTAAGCTCTGACCCCAGCAGTATAGCAACATCAAAAGCCCTAATAATGCCGGGAGATGGTGCGTTTGGACAGGCTATGGAAAATTTAACAAAGCTGGGATGGGTCAAGCCGCTTACAGAATTTATAAAAAATGGGGGATATTTTTTTGGGATTTGCTTGGGGTATCAGCTGTTATTTAGCTCAAGTGAGGAGTTTGGTCATCATAAGGGGCTTGACATAATACCGGGCAGCGTGGTACGATTTAACACTGATTTAAAGGTGCCACATATGGGATGGAATCAGGTTACATTCAGAAATCAACATCCAGTTATTGAAGGCATACCTCAGGACAGTTATTTTTACTTTATACACACATATTATCCTGAAGTCAGCGATAGCTCATGGATAATTGGTGTAACTTGCTACTCAGTAGTGTTTCCCAGTATTGTAGGCAAAGGCAACTGTATAGCCACACAATTTCACCCTGAAAAGAGCCATAAGTATGGCTTGCGAATGATTGAAAATTTTGTGAGGTTAGCATGCTCGTAATACCTGCTATCGATTTAAAGGAAGGCCGATGTGTCCGATTGGTACAAGGTGACCCTTTGCAGGAAACGGTGTATTCATATGATCCCGAGAGCATAGCAAAGCAATTTGAAGAAGCAGGAGCCAAACTTATCCATGTTGTTGATTTAGATGGTGCGTTTGAAGGGCAGCCAGTAAATATGCATATTGTAAAGAAAATAGCCCGAGCAGTGTCTATCCCCATTGAAATAGGTGGTGGCATAAGAACTGAGACGGCAATCAAGATGTATCTGGATGAAGGGATAGAGCGGATAATTGTTGGGACTATCTTAATTGAAGATTCATTCAGGGAGATAGCAGAGCGGTTTAAGGAATATATCATAGCAGGTGTTGATGCTAAAGATTTAAAAATTGCAACCCATGGCTGGAAAAAAATAATTGACATGGATGCTATCAATTGTATAAAGGAGCTTCAAAGCATTGGCATCTCTGAGATCATTTATACAGATATAGCTACTGATGGGATGCTACAGGGACCCAATTTTAAGTCAATAGAGAAAATATTATCTGAAATTCCTGGCATTGCTCTTATTGCTTCCGGTGGAGTTTCATCTATTGATGATTTAGAAAAGTTAAAAAAATATGAAAATAATGGATTAAAGGGTTGTATAGTTGGCAAGGCCATATATGATGGAAGGATAAATTTACGCAATGCCATCGCATTGTGCGATTAAATGGTGAAACTATGAATGATGATATGTCATTATATGATGAGGAAATAAAATTTCCTGTTGAAATAGAGCAATATGAACGCAAAATATATGATTTAAAGCAGCTAATTGAAATTAGCAAGGGGTTGAATTCAACTTTAGATTACAATGTCCTTATTGATTCAATCCTTTTGACCTGTATGGGGCAGATGCAGCTTTTAAAAGCAGGCATTTTTACTCACCGTAGTATAGATCGTCAGGAATTTGTATTACACAGAAATTATAAAGGCTTTGAAATAGATCATAAAAATGAATATTTAATCCCCACAAACTCAAAGCTCATTCAGTTTCTTGATGCTAATTTCCGTTGTTATACATTAAACGAATTGAAAGAACTTTTGCCCGATGAGCCATCTTTGGACGTTCTCATCAGGTTAGACCCTTCGTTGATTGTACCTTTAAAGGGTAAGGGAACATTAAATGGTATTATTGTGCTTGCTGATAGAATAAACCAAAAAGATTTCAGTGAATCCGATAAGGAGTATATGTTAAACATTGCATCCTTAGCTGGCATTGCAATTCAAAACGCATACCTTTACGAGCTTGCAACAACCGATATGATGACAAAGCTTAAAATTCATCATTATTTTCAAACAGCATTAATGGAAGAACGAGAAAAATCACTAAAAAGTAGCCTTCCACTATCACTTATAATGATGGATATAGATCACTTTAAAAATTTCAATGATACCTACGGGCATAGCTGTGGGGATATGGTGTTAAAAAACGTTGCTTCGGTGATATCAGGTTCTGTCAGGCAAAGCGATATTGCAGCACGCTATGGTGGAGAAGAATTTGCTGTCATACTACCTCATACAGATGTGAATGAGGCTTTTAAGGTAGCAGAGCGCATTCGTATTTCTGTTCAAAAATCATATGTGTTGTATAAAAGAAAAAAATTAAGTGTAACTGTTTCATTAGGTATAACGCAGTTTAATCCTACTATAGATGAATCAACAAAAAGTATTATTGATAGAGCCGATAAAGCACTATATTTATCCAAACAGCAGGGCAGGAATCAAACCACAGTTCTTCTTTCAGATAAGTAGTAAATATACAGAATAATTCTTGACTTTTTTATTATATGCTCATACAATAAAGCAACAGTTGGCATTATATACCAACTCTGTTGAATATACTGTAAGAAAATAAAAAAAGGAATAAGGATTATGGTACATAATAATGGCAATGGCATTATACAGCGTTTTGTTTTTGTAAAGTATGTAACAGCCATTTTAATTGTAACACTTTTGGTAAATTTTGTTGGATATCCTCTTATGGCACAAACAATAGAAGCTGATGCCGGAAAAAAATATAAAGATGCTCCCTATATTGATGAATTTTCAAAAAAAGCACAGGAACGTCGTGAAGAATCACCAACCATGCAGAGGGATCCAAGGCTTGCATGCTTATTGTCATTAATAGTGCCAGGAGGTGGGCATGTCTATCTGCGCAATGACCTCAAGGCAGCAGGTTTTTGCCTGTTAACAGCCACTGCATATTCTGTTTCGGCTTATTATCTTTATGTGGCACTGATGAAAACAGATTCATCAACTGAGAGAAAATCCAGACTTATACTATCAGGGTTGTTATTTGTTGTTGGTGCACTCATACATGTAGTTGGTATTGTAGAAGCGTATAATGATGCTATTGAAATTAATGAAAAACAATTTTACTTTGGAACTGAAAAATCTGTAAGCCCCTATGTGGCAAAAAATTGAAGTTTTTTAGAAAAAAAGANTAATTTATATTATATTGTATTCAACCATCATTATTAAAAATGTATTAATAAAACCCCGTTTCCCTTATATTAGTATGTTAATAACAGGGGATTTTTAAGTATAGCAATTTTGTAGTATTTTTGATAGTTCTATTACAATTTATCATTTAGTTTTGTTGACATGATAAACGTGTTATTATTACTTTGTCATTTCACAGGGCCCATAGCTCAGCAGGTTAGAGCGGCTGACTCATAATCAGTAGGTCCGGGGTTCGAATCCCTGTGGGCCCAATAGAGGGAGGACATCCTCCCATTGTTATTATTATACTGCAATAATAAAAATCCGGGAGAAGTGTATGTACGCAATAGTTGAAATAGCTGGAAAGCAATATAAAGTGGAAAAGGATAAAACCATAGCTGTTGACCTGCTGGATGCAAATGATGATGAAACAATCGCTATCGATAAAGTCATGATGTTTGTTGATGGGGACAAAGTTTTAGTTGGCCAGCCATATTTATCAAATGTCACGGTTAAAGCAAAAGTTGGCGGTGTAGTCCGTGGTGATAAAGTGAGAGGGATAAAATTCAAAAAACGTAAAAACTATACCCGAACATTAGGACACAAGCAGCCATATACCAGCATCACTATTGTCGATATGTCAGTAAAATAGTGATTACTATTACAATACAGGGAATAGAATTTAACAACAACCTGATACATTTATCCGGCGAAGAGTGTAGTATAACTGTAGCTGGGCATTCGGGACAGGCAGCAAAAGGAAATGATATTATATGTGCGGGAGTTTCAGCATTAGCGCAATCAGTTGCTTTAGCGCTTGAGTATTATGCGATAGCTCATAGCATAAATCAAAAGGATGGATTGCTTGAGTTTTGTGTAAAAGTTTGTTTGTTAAATGATGCAGAAAAAACGCGTTGTGAGAGCATAATGTCAGTTTTTATTCTTGGAATAAATGAGATCAGGAAACAATATCCTAAATTTGTAAAGGTGTACATAAAACGTTAAATAATTTATAAATGACAACAATTGTAAAAACGAGGTGAATATATGGCACATAAAAAAGGTGGGGGCTCATCGCGTAACGGGCGAGATTCCCAGTCAAAGCGTTTAGGAGTAAAAGTATTTGCAGGCCAGTTTGTTAAGAGCGGTTCTATCATAGTACGCCAGAGGGGAACTAAACTGCATCCGGGCATTAATGTAAAACGTGGCAGCGATGATACTCTCTTTGCAGTAACGGATGGAATAGTAAAATTTGAGCGCCTTGATAAGGAAAGAAAAAAGGTGTCAGTATATCCTGTTCAGGCGTAATATACATCATACATTTATTTACCGTTGAAACAACAAGAAAGCTTGTATTGTTGGTATAACAATATGGGCTTTTTTTGTTTAGAGTAGTATTTATTGTCATTACATTAGATACATTGCGCATATTTCATTTCAAGTAGCAAAGCCCCCTCACTGTTATTTCGAAGAGCGAAGTGGTGAGAAATCTTATATCTACAAAGAGAACGATTTCTTACCCCTTAGGGGATTAGAAATGACAAATGAAGTGATAAGGATTTGAAGTAATAAATACAGTAGGTGGTATTTGAAATGACAGTGTAGCTAATAATGGATGAAAAATAGCAATACCAAAAGAAAAAGTTTCTTTTCCCTGATAAATTGGCATGAAAAATGTCATTTTATAATAATCTATTTACTGTACAACAAATATGATGAGCTATCCTATATAATATCATTACAAATTTTTGGGTATTAATGTGGCAAAATTTACTGATAACATTATAATTAAAGTACGAGCAGGCAAAGGTGGTGCTGGTGCGGTCTCATTCAGAAGGGAAAAGTATATACCAAAAGGTGGGCCTGACGGTGGTGATGGTGGAAAAGGCGGTGATGTTATCATTATGGCCGAACAGGGATATTATAACTTAGGGCATCTTTTTAAAGACAGACTGTATAAAGCTGAAAATGGTGGCTATGGAATGGGGCAAAACCGGCATGGGAAGGATGGGCAGGATTTAATAATAAAAGTGCCAGCTGGTACACAGGTGCTAGATGCGGAAACGGGGGAGCTTTTAGCTGACCTTGTTAACGAAGGCGATGCAGTTTGCGTGGCAAAAGGCGGGATAGGAGGCAAAGGCAATGCTTTTTTTAAAACAGCAACGCATCAGGCGCCACGGTTTTCGCAACCTGGAATGCCGGGGCAGGAGCGTTCCATTTTACTAAACCTCAAATTAATTGCCGATGTGGGTCTTGTGGGACTTCCCAATGTGGGCAAGTCAACGCTGTTGAAAGCTATCACTAACGCTCAGCCTAAGATAGCTGATTATCCTTTTACTACGCTTATCCCAAATCTTGGCGTTATTGAACGTGGTGAACATGTTATTAAAATAGCCGATATTCCTGGCATTATTGAAGGAGCGCATAAGGGGTTGGGTCTTGGACTATCGTTTTTACAGCATATTGAGCGTGTACGGATTATCTTGTTCTGCATTGAGGCAATTGATGCTGACCCCCTGTATACACTTTCACTGTTAAAAGCAGAACTGTCAACATACAATAAGGATTTACCTGCACGCACATCAATGATACTCCTCACAAAAACTGATGTAGCAAGCCAGTCAATTGTAACAAAACGTATTAAGCTCCTTGAAAAAGAAAAATATACAGTACTCCCCATATCGTCATTGACAGGATATAACATCGATATATTAATAGAAAAACTTTTTTTGTTAATGGAATAATAATATGCCGCGCTCTGCATATATCAAACGTGTAAAAACAATAGTTGTCAAAGTTGGTTCGTCGCTTATCACTGATGAGACTGGTATATCAAAAAAGCAGGTGACCAAACTTGTTGAGGATGTTGTATACCTTCTACAGAAAAAATATCGCGTTGTTATTGTAAGTTCGGGTGCTATCAGTGCTGGTTCAGCGGTGATGAAGAAAAAGCGCAATTTATGCACCATACCCGAAAAACAGGCATTGGCTGCAATAGGGCAGTCAATACTTATGGATGTGTACAGGGAGTGCTTCAACAAGTATGGCTATGAGGTTGGGCAGATATTGCTTACGGAAGATGATGTGAAGCATCGCCGCAGGTTTTTGAATGCTCGCCATACAATGAATGCTCTTCTTGAAATGGGTGTGGTACCGATAGTTAATGAAAATGATTCAGTTGTTATAAAAGAGATTAAATTTGGCGATAACGACACGCTTTCTGCTCATGTGGCAAATATTGTGCAAGCTAATCTTTTGATATTATTATCCGACGTAGATGGATTTTACTGGAATGAGGGTGATACAGAACCGGTACCGGAAATCCATGAGATTAATGATGAGGTACGAAAGCGATGCCGTGGTGCAGGAAGCGAATATGGCACTGGTGGCATGCATACAAAAATAAAAGCGGGGGAGATAGTTATTAAATCCGGCGAAATGATGATTATTGCAAACGGAAGGACAGAGAATGTACTCAGGCGAATAATGCAGGGTGAGAAAATAGGCACCTTGTTTTTGGGCAAAACACAGTTAAAAAGCAAAAAGCGCTGGATAGCATTCAATGTAAAACCTAAGGGCAAGCTTGTCATAGATGATGGTGCGGTGAAAGCACTAAAAGAGAATAAAAAGTCGCTTTTGGCAATAGGCATAACGCATGTAGAAGGTACATTTGACCTGGGGGACGCTGTAGAAATTGTTGACAAGCGTGGTAGCTTAATAGCAAAAGGCATTGTGAATTATTCAAGTGATGAGTTGCAGAAAATTAAAGGAAAAAATACACAGGAAATAAAAAAAATATTTGGTTCCAAATATTATGAAGAAGTCGTTAACAGGGATGATTTAATAGTGTTTTGATGCTGGTTTTGATAAAACAGATTTTTAATGTTTAAAAAATAGGATTTGCATTTTTTTAAATAATATTATATTAATAAAATTAAGGGGTTAATTAAAGAAGTATTTTTATTTAAAGGTAATATCGATGCAATTAGAACAATTAGAAAAATTAATTAAACAACTATCACCTGAACTTCAATCTGAAGTTAAGGATTTTGTTGAATTTTTATTACAAAAAAATAAAATTACACAAAGAAAGAAACTTTCTCAAAGATGGGCTGGTTCGCTTTCTGAATATAAAAATATTTATTCATCTATTCAACTTCAGAAGAAAGCATTAGATTGGAGAGATAATTAAATGTATCTTGTTGACACTAATGTATGGTTGGAATATTTCTTAAACCAGGAATGTGCTAATGATGTACAAAGGTTCTTAAGTAATGTATATGCTGATGAATTATATATTACGGATTTTGCGTTTCACTCAATTGGGATAATATTGAGTAAATTTAAAAAAACGGAAGTACTATCAGAATTTGTGAAAGATATTTTTATAGAGAATCCAATACATTATGTTGGATTGGAGCCATGTGATACTGAAATTTTAATTTCATATATTAAAGAGTACAATATGGACTTTGATGATGCATATCAATATACAGCGGCTGAAAAATATAATCTAGAAATCGTTAGTTTTGATGCTGGTTTTGATAAAACAAAAAGAGGCAGGAAATCCCCGTCAAATTTATTTAAATAGAAAGGCAATAGAAAATAGGCGCTATTAGATGGTGCAAGTTTCTGTAACATAAGTTCCACAGTTGGTTCTAACATATTATAATTTGGCATAATGAATTATTTTAATTGCTATTGTGTTATTTTAACCAGAAAAAAATTTATGGAAAAATGCATAAAATAACACTCCCCTTGCATCTGGCAACGGGAGCGTATCCATAATTTTAATGAATAAATAGTAGTTTATTTTAAAAAATACTTGTATAATGAGTTATTAAAAGAATAGTAATCCTAATTTATAAATTTTGATGGTGGCATTAGCAATAGCAAATGATCGGTATTGTCAATCTCTTTATATTTAAAAGAGTAATTATTGAAGGATTGGTTTAAAAATTTTATAAATACTATAATGTATAAATAAGGAACAAGTATGATAGATAAAATATTAAGTTTATTCTTTGGGACAAAACACGAGCGCGATATCAAAAAGCTTAAGCCTATTGTAGAGCGGATAAATGCTCTTGAAAATGAAGTGAAAAAATTAACTCAGGACCAGATGCTATCCAAAACTGCAGAATTCAGAGGGCGTATTGAACAAGGACAACCAATTGATGAGCTTTTGCCGTATGCATTTGCCATGGTGCGTGAGGCTGCATGGCGTACTATTGGCATGCGGCATTTTGATGTGCAGCTTATGGGTGCAATAGTGTTGCATCAGGGCAAAATTGCAGAGATGAAAACTGGTGAAGGCAAAACACTTGTGGCAACTATGCCGGTATATCTCAATGCACTGGTTGGCAAAGGTGTTCACGTAGTTACTGTCAATGATTACTTAGCCCGACGAGATGCAGAGTGGATGGGACCAATTTACAAATACTTGGGTCTTTCAGTTGGTGTTATTCAGCACAATATGGATTACCATACGCGTCAGCAGGCATACAGGTGCGATGTAACCTATGGTACTAACAATGAATTTGGATTTGATTATCTTCGTGATAATATGGTGGAACATAAGTCGTTGCGTGTACAACGTGAGCTCTACTATGCTATTGTGGATGAGGTTGACTCAATACTTATTGATGAAGCCCGAACACCACTTATCATTTCGGGTTCAACTGATGAATCGACCAAGAAATACTATTTGATTAATAAAATTATTCCTAGTCTTAAGGAAGGAGTTGATTACGAGGTAAACGAAAAAGAACGCAATTGTCTTTTGACCGAGGAGGGTGTGCGGCATGTTGAACGGCTTTTAAAAATAGATAATCTGTACGATAGCCGTAATATTGAACTGGTGCATCATGTAAACCAGGCATTGAAGGCACATACACTGTTTAAACGTGATGTTGATTATATAGTGAAGGATGGTCAGGTTATTATTGTTGATGAGTTTACAGGAAGACTTATGCCTGGAAGACGGTATTCTGATGGTCTTCATCAGGCGCTTGAGGCAAAGGAAAATGTGCCCATAGCGCGTGAAAGTCAGACATTTGCACAAATCACCTTCCAGAATTACTTCAGGATGTATAAAAAATTAGCAGGTATGACCGGTACTGCTGATACCGAAGCTATAGAATTTAAAAAGATTTATAACTTAGATGTTGTGGTGATTCCAACAAACGAGCCAGTGCGAAGAATTGATTATCCTGATAGGATCTATCGTACCGAAAAAGAAAAGTTTGATGCAATTGTGAAAGAAATTCAACAGATGCGTCAGGAGGGAAGGCCAGTACTTGTAGGTACTATCTCTATAGAAAAATCAGAAAAGCTGTCTGATATGCTAAAGCGGCTTGGCATCCCCCACAACGTATTGAATGCAAAATACCATGAAAAAGAAGCACAGATTATTGCCGAGGCAGGACGCCCTGGCACAGTAACTATCGCCACCAATATGGCAGGCCGTGGTACTGATATAGTGCTGGGCGGCAGAAAAACCTATATTGATGAGATGGAACATTGGAAACCCATTCATGATGCTGTGCTCTGGGAACAATTCAGAGAAGCAATTTTGAAGAGTGATTTTGACTATGCAGCAAGCCTTGCCAATACCATGATAGGGCAGGATCAGCATAAAGCACTGGATATTGTGCGCAAGGGGAAAGAGTGGCTTGATAATCATAATAAAGTGGTACAAGCAGGCGGATTACATATTCTGGGTACCGAACGGCATGAAGCTCGAAGAATTGACAATCAGCTGCGAGGCCGATCTGGACGGCAGGGTGACCCGGGTTCATCACGATTTTATCTTTCGCTTGAGGATGACCTGATGCGCATTTTTGGCTCTGACAGAATATCTGCTGTAATGCAGCGTTTGAGAATGGATGGTCAGGAGATTGAAAGCAGGATGGTATCTCGTGCTATTGAAACTGCACAAAAACGGGTAGAGGGCAGAAACTTTGAAATCCGTAAGCACCTGCTTGAGTATGATGATGTTATGAACAGCCAGCGTGAATATATTTATAAGGAACGTAATGCTATCTTAGATGGTGAGGATGTTTCGCCCAAGATCCGTGAATATATCAACGATGTTGTTGAAACCTGGATACCTTATTTTACTGAAGGTAAGCGGCATGCCGAAGATTGGGATATTGAAGGGCTGAATGGATTTTTACGTTCAAAATTTGGGTTTGACCTTGGGTCTTTAGGAATACGGATTGAAGAACTGTCACATGATGAGCTAGTTGATGTTGTGAAAGATGAATTGTTGAAATTATACAAGAGCAAAGAAGATGAAATTGGCAGTGACCATATGCGCACCCTTGAGAGGC
>JAOAIH010000031.1 GCA_026414805.1 Spirochaetota bacterium
CCTATACGGTTACCAATAAAGTTTGGAGTATCCTTTGCCCATACAATACCTTTACCAAGGCGTTTTTCGCCAAATTCTGCGATGAAATCAAGCACTTCCTTCTTAGTCTTTTCACCAGGGATGAGCTCTAAAAGGTGCATGTAGCGAACAGGGTTAAAGAAGTGGGTTCCCATGAAATGTTCTTTGAATGCATCGCTGCAGTTCTTTGACATTTCTTTCAAGGGCAATCCTGAAGTATTAGATGTTACAACAGCAGTTGGCTTGCGAATCTTATCAATCTTTTCGAATAAATCCTGTTTAATCTTAAGATTTTCAACAACAACTTCCACAATCAAATCACAGTCTTTTAACTTGTCAAAATCATCTTCAAGATTGCAAAGAGTGATTCGCGATGCATTGCTCTTATCCATAATAAGAGCTGGTTTAGCCTTCATCATGTTATCAAAACCAGCCTGAACAATGCGGTACCGTGCTTTTGGATCCTTCTTCTCTTCGTCAGTTAAGTTAAATGGAACGATGTCGAAGAGGAGAGTTTCCACACCTGCGTCAGCCAATAGAGCCGCGATACCACCACCCATGATACCGGAGCCTATGACGGCTGCCTTTTCGATTCTTCTAACCATAAGAACCTCCTACTGAGATGTAATAATTAAATAAAAATTTGCATACTTCTAAATAAATACACAACGTAATCCAATGATGAAATATCAAATTAAATTGTCAATATTTATTATTAAAAATCATGGATTAATTTAATATTTTAAGTATATAAAATTTATTTTATTTTTATTTATATAGACGTTATATGTAATATGTTAATACTGCATTTACCAGCATTTGTATTGTATGTTTTTAAAAAAATATACATGTTGGGCGATAGCTCATAGAATCAAGAATTATGTAAAAATAACTGTATGCCATAAAAAAGCAAAAAATTTTCTATTGACAATAAAAAGCTGAATTTCTATAGGTGAATGTGTATATTATGTAATGAAATAAACGGCGCCGTACCCAAGTGGCTAAGGGAGAGGTCTGCAAAACCTTTATTCAGCGGTTCGAATCCGCTCGGCGCCTATTGCCCAAGTGGTGGAACAGGTAGACACAAGGGACTTAAAATCCCTTGGACTTCCAAGTCCGTGCCGGTTCAAGTCCGGCCTTGGGCAATTTTTTTTATATTTACTATCGCTTCCACTCTCTTTTTCTTATAAGAACATATAGACAAAATGGCACAATAACAATATCCAGCAACACATGAAAAAAGCTGAACGGATTTGCATGCATTAATATAAATCGAAGTATTCCCAGGATTCCACCAATCAAAGGCAGTAGTGCTGCAATCCATAGTGCCCACTGTTTTTCAATAACCAGCAGTATTCCAATTAAAAGATACGCAAGGCCAAATAATGAGGCAGCAATAACGTGCCCATGATGCTCATAGACTATTAATTGGGTGAGATGTGTACAGCCTGAAATTATCAGCAGTATGCCCGCAGCAAGTGTTAATCGCTGATACAATGTCATAATGCCCCCCATTGATACGATTGTATATTTTGAAAAATTGTATTTACATACTTGTGATTTATCAATCATTATTTATAATTTGGAACGTTACGGCAATAACTGTGGTCTAAAGTAAAGAAGAGTAGAAATTATTTGTGACTGTATCGTTTGTGTAAAACCAAAGGTTTTGTATGCACAACAACATAATTAAGGTAAAGAAGGGTTGCGTTAATAGCCTGGTGTCATGACGTTTTCAGTGCTTTCAGTATGATGTTGAAAAATACCAGTTACTACACTTAAAAAGTGAGAATTCTATAGTTTGTAGTAAAAATGTTGATGCATGTAGTGATTAAGAAGAGGGGTGCAATGACGAAACGACAATATATTTTTATAGTAATTTTAGTGCTTCTTATTGTGCTGGGCGGCATGCTAATTTGTTCTGGCAATGGCAAAACTGTAAAGCCAAAAGTTGCTCCGGTTGTGGAAGCAGTGTATGCACTGGGTATTGTCACTCCGTACAAAGAATATAACCTTCGTGTAGGGATGAATACAAAAATTGAACGTCTCTTTGTGTGGGAGGGTGACACAGTGAGTGCAGGCAACCCTCTAGTGCAGCTTGATGGCGGTATTCTACTGCGGGCACCATTTACAGGAACTATCGCCAAACTTAATAGTAAAGAAAATGAGATAATTACTGCCCAGAGTTCCATTATGACAATAGTTGATTCCAGTCATATGTATGTACGCCTTTCGCTTGATCAGGAATCCATTATACGTATAAAGAAAAAACAAAAAGCAAAAGTTAGTTTTGAGAATTTACGCGGTATTGACATTACCGGCTATGTGAGCCGCATTTACCCGTCAGACGGGGAATTTGTGGTGACAGTTGATGTTGATACATTTCCTGCTGGGGTTCTTCCCTATATGACCTGTGATGTGGCAATAGTGGTGAGAGAAAAGGAAAACGCACTGCTTGTACCTCAGAGTGCTGTAAAGAACAACATGCTGTATGTGGTAAGAAATGGAAAAAAAAGAAAGGTGGAAGTAACAACGCGCAACTATAAAGATGGCTTGGCTGAAGTGCTTGAAGGTGATGTGAAGGCCAGCGACAGCATTATTGTAAGGTAGAGGCTATGTTTGATCTGGCTTTAAAATACATTTTTTCCCGTAAATTGCAGTCATTGCTCATGCTTATTGGCGTGGCGTTTGGGTGTGGCGGGTACATAGTGTTTACGTCAATACAGACCGGCTTTCAGAATTTTTTAAAAGAGCGCCTTATAGAAAATAATGGTCACATAACCATACGAAGCCGGGAGGATTACATTACACCTGAATCTCTTGAAGGAGTTTTCTTTAAAGGTAAGTATATCTGGTGGATAACAGAGCCTTCGGGTAAACGGTCGCATGATTATCTGCAGAGTGCGTGGTACTGGCAAAAACGCTTGGAAACGCTTCCCTACGTTATTGCAAGCACACGGCGTATAGAAGCAACAACTACCTGTAGGCGGGGATCATTCTCGCGGTCAGTTACGCTGCGAGGAATTGATCCATTAAATGAGCCTAATGTAACCAATATTGCAGAGGATATCATTGAAGGGAAATTGCAGATGCTATCCAGTGGCAACAACATGGTCATTGCGGGTGTAGAGCTTTTGAAGTTCTTAGGTGCAAAAGTTAATGATACCATTAATATCATTAATCCCAATGGTAATGTCTATCCTGTTAAAGTTGTAGGGATTTATTCCTCGGGAGATAGGCGTAATGATGAATCGCTGGTCCTTGGATCCATTACTACTGTACAGAATATTCTGGAAAGCCCCGGTAAAATCACAAAAATAGTAGTAAAAACAACCGATGCCAACAGAGCTGCCCAATATGCGCAGGAATTATCACAATACAGCTTTGATAAGGTTGAAAGCTGGGATCAGGTCAATGTCAATTTTTTAAGCATGACAAAGCAGCAGTCGCTTATTCGCCAGATAACAATGTTCACATTTATTCTGGTGGTGTCGTTTGGCATATATAATGTGTTGAACATGATGGTGCATCAAAAACAGCGTGAGATTGCAATCCTGCGTTCTATTGGGTATACAAGTGGTGATACAGTACTGCTATTTTTACTACAAGGTGCACTTATCAGTGTAGCCGGTGGAATTATTGGGCTTATTATTGGCTATGCTGCCTGCAGTTACATTGAAACAATAAAATTACCGGGTAGGCCCATGATGGTGGCGTGGGATGTGGCAATCTATGTGTGGGGATTTATGCTGGTGGTTTCATCATCACTTCTGGCAAGCTTTTTGCCGGCAAAGAATGCCGGCCGCCTATCGCCTATTGAAATTATACGGAGAACTGAGTAATGCTGGCTATTGAAGCACATAATGTGGTAAAAAAGTTTGGTGATTTCACTGCACTGAAATCAATAAACCTTGCCATTAACAAGGGTGAGTTTGTGGCTATTACCGGAAAATCAGGTTCGGGTAAGTCCACGTTGTTTTATTCGTTGAGTGGCCTGGATGTGATTGATAGCGGCAATGTGTTTGTTTTAGGGAGTAATATCCACAGTTTGCCTGAAGAGGATTTACATGATTTTAGAAACACTAAAATGGGCTTTGTGTTTCAGTTTCATTACCTTGTGTCTGAGTTAACAGGGCTTGAAAATATTCTGCTGCCTGCAAAGAAGAAAAATCTGCATACTAAAAAAAGGGAGTATGCCCTTTATCTTTTAGAGTATTTTGCGATAGCTCATTGTAAGGACAAATTGCCGTCACAGATGTCTGGTGGGGAGCGCCAGAGGGTTGCTGTTGCCCGCTCGCTCATCATGAACCCGGATATTATCTTTGCCGATGAGCCTACCGGCAATTTAGATTCAATCAACAGCGAGATAGTGATGAACATATTCCGTGAGATAAATAAAAAAAACGGCACTACCGTTATTTTAATCACTCACGATGATGAATATGCTCATTTAGCTGACAGGGAAATTCATTTAAAGGATGGTGAAATTGAATATGATATGTGTTATAAAAAAAGTAAAGGTAGGTGGCAATGTACCTAATAATGGCAAGTTATATTACTTCAATTGATATTTTGTGCAGCTATGATTAACTAATTGCCCTGACATTGGGGAGGATGCTATGCATATAAATTACGATCATAGTAAAGTACTGGGAAAAGATATCTATAATTTCAGAATATTCCCCTATTTTCTTATAACTATTATCTTGCTATCTTGTAATTCAGAAGTTGAGTATCAGTACTATCTTATTGTTGATTCATATTATGCCAATTTTTATGGATATTATTATATAAATGGGAAATATGAAGACTCCTTTGAGGGAAAAGAAGATTTTACTAATGAGTATGGTAATACGCACTATTACTATGAGAAAGGGCTTGCTGTTGAAGGAAACTCTATAAAAACAATAAAAGTTTATGCATACAAGGAAAATGAAATGGCTTCGGTTACCATTTCACTGTGGAAAGACAGTGTTGAATTAAAATCTGTAACAAGTGGGTCATATGAAGGGTATAATGAGGATACCGGGAAGTATTCATTAACTGTGGGACCGCTATATTATGAATTTTCAGAGGACGATGATGAAGAAAGCAGTGATGAATAATAAAACTACCATACTCCCAAAAAAGCTATTACATTTATTGTGTACTATGCTGGTAATTGTTGCAGCACAAGCAATCCACAAGGTAGCTGCAGAGGAAATCATTTATGTAATTTCATACGAGCAGTTTTTGGAGGTTATTACACAAAAATTGCCCCAAATCAAGATTAATGCACTTAAGCTCAATAAAGCGTATAATGAAGTTGAAAAGGCAAAAAGTGTAGATGACACCAACCTGATTGCAAAAGGGCAATATGCACGGCAAAAACAATATACTACTGGTAAAAGCTTATTTGAACCGGATTATAAACAGTCATATTATGGATATACAGGTATAGAACAGACTGTGTCGTCTACCGGTACACGTCTGTCGCTGGGACTTGAGTATAATGCTTCGTCCATAAAAGGCAATCTGACAATACCACCCCAGGCGTATTCCGTTGATGAATACAGGCCTTCAATTACCGCAACTATCACACAACCGCTTTTACAAAATGCATTTGGTATCATTGACCGGTATGAAAAGAATAATGCAGCAATGAAACTTGAGATTCAGAAGCTTCAGCAGTTGGAGGATGATAAATCGGTATTGAATTATTATAAAAAGATTTATTTTAACTGGATTTTATATTCACAAGCGCTTGCAATTATGAAGGAGAGTATTGCCAATGCACAGGAACTGGTGGATTCCGTGCAACGGAAAGCAAAGGCTGGCCTTGCGGAAAATGATGATGTCCAGCGGGCACTGTCCTCGCTTTTAAGCTATCAGGCTCAGTATAAACAATATGAAATAACCTATAAATCAATTTGTGATGAACTATCGCTCTATTTCAGCAACACAATAGCTCCTGATGCACAGGATTTAAAGAATATGTTTGACATTATACTTTCTGCCCACTATGATGAGGTACAGTTTGAGAAGACCCGCTCATTCCTTATTGTGAAAAAAAATATTGATATGATGCAATATTCAATAGATGTAGCTGATAACAGCACACTACCTCAGATGAACCTGATACTGTCGGCAACACGTAAAAACTACAATGACAGACAGCGTGAAGCATTGAGTACGTTGCCTGATACCGATTATTCAGTTGGGGTTGAATTCAGTTATCCGCTGGGAAATCACAATGCACAGGCAAAGCTTACTGAATATGAGCTATCGCTTAAAGAGCTTGAATATAACCTTTCAAGTACTCGGAATAGTTACTATAAATCATTGCGTTCAATATTACAGCAATTGAGTGGGTATAAAGAACTAATAGTGACTCATAATAAAAATTTACAGGCTTTGCTATCTCAGCGACAGACAGAGCGGAAGAAATATGAACAAGCACGGCTTGATTTGCAATATTTAATTAATACAGAAAATAGTATTGCAATGGAGAAGCTTACACTGTTACAATTACAGGTGGCTTTGGTAGGGTATTATTTAGACTACAAAGACTTAACAGAATAGGAGATAAAAAATGTACCAGATAGTTCCCAGTCATTTTGACAGCAAACAATATTCTCTGGATGCACGACTGTATCTTCCTGATGCAAGCGCAAAAGTTCCCGTGATAGTAATGGCTCACGGTTTTGGTGCTCTTATGGATTGGGGGTTGCACCCTTTTGCTGATGCGTTTGCACGGATGGGGTGTGCGGTAGTTATGTTTGATTATCGTGGTTTTGGTAAAAGTGAGGGTGAAATTCAAAGACTTGTATATCATGTGCATCATATTGAAGATTATCATTCAGCAATTGCATATGCCAGAACAATTCCCAGTATTGATACTTCTAAAATATTTTTATGGGGCACTTCCTACAGTGGGGGGCATGTTCTGACAGTTGCATCACAGGATACCACAATAGCAGGAGCGATAGCTCAAGTGCCTTTTGTTGATGGATTGGCAACTGCATTTAATTTGCCACTTAAGAATATATTCTGGGGTATATGGTATGGGATGCTTGATATGGTGATGGCACTTGTAGGGGCACCTCCGGTTACCATACCAATGGTTGCAACACCTGATTCATTTGCAGCTATGAATACACCCGAATGTTATGAAGGGTATATGAAACTGGTGCCGCCTGAGGCTCGTGATGAGAACTGGTGTCCTGCGCGGGTTTGTCTCACGCTTCCATTTTATAGGCCAATTTCATCTGTTGATAGAATTTCCTGCCCTGTTTGTATTATAGGGGCTAAAAATGATTCGCTTATTCCAATTAAAGCTGTGGAAAAAACAGCTAAAAAGATAAAAAATGTTGATTTCCATGTATTACCATGCGGCCACTTTGACCCGTATGGAGGAGACATGTTTGAAAGAAATATTGAAATTCAGAAGCGCTTTTTGAAGTATCTGTTGAAGATTTGAAATATACTAATTATTATATACTAAATAAAATTATAAAAATAGTAGTCTGATACTAATAAACACTTGACATATACTGTTAATATACTATAATAACATCCACTTTTTTTATAATTCCCCTGATATCGGTAGAATTACACTTTTTATGTAATTTATAAATCTGAAATATGTGAAGGAGGTTTCCATGCTGGGGTTAGGTGATGTATGGGTATTTATGGCTTACCTGTTGTGTATTGCCAGCGCTATTCTTTGTGCAGTGTATGGTTTTGTAAAATGGAATGATGATGAGGAGCCGTATACTGATGAAGCCAAACGGTGGGCCGAGGAAGAAGCTGAAATAGAGAAATCATTATAATAGGTGAGGTGAGCTATGACTATTTTTTGGGTATTTGTATATTTAGCAATTGTTGCATTTTTAGGATACTTAGGGTATCGCCATACCAAAGGTGCATCTGATTATTTAGTTGCAGGCAGGAAGGTGCATCCATTTATCATGGCACTATCGTATGGTGCCACCTTTATCAGTACCTCTGCTATAGTAGGATTTGGAGGTGCTGCCGGTGTATTTGGAATGGGACTTTTATACCTTACATTCTTGAATATATTTGTTGGTATATTTATTGCGTTTATATTATTTGGCAAGCGTACTCGTCGTATGGGATATCATTTAGATGCACATACCTTCCCTGAATTTCTGGGCAGGCGGTTTCAGTCGCCCTTTGTTCAGAAGTTTGCCGGGATTATCATTTTTATTTTCATGCCTTTATATGCAGCAGTTGTTTTGATAGGAGCAGCAAAATATATTGAACAGCAGTTTGCAATAGATTATACCACTGCACTGCTTTTCTTTACTTTAATTGTGGCAGTCTATGTAATTATGGGCGGATTAAAAGGGGTAATGTATACTGATGCCTTTCAGGGCAGCATTATGGCTATAGGTATGCTTGCTCTTATTATATTTACCTATTATGATGTTGGTGGAATTATCAAAGGCCATACCGAACTTACAAAACTTGTACCTCCACCACCACTGGCTGCAAAGGGTCATATGGGCTGGACATCAATGCCTGCATTGGGTTCTGACCTATGGTGGACACTGGTATCAACTATCATTATGGGTGTTGGTATTGGAGTGCTGGCACAGCCACAGCTTGTAGTGCGGTTCATGACTGTTAAAAGTAACCGTGAACTCAACCGTGCTGTTGCTATTGGCGGTATTTTTATCCTTCTTATGACCGGCGTAGCATTTACTTCTGGGGCTCTTTCCAATGTATGGTTTACAAAAAATGAGAAAGGAATCAAATACTGTGAAATCAGTGGTGCAATTCTTGAAATATGTCCTGGCAAAAAAATTGTAAAAATAGATGAAAAGAATATAGATAAGTTTAAAGCGCAATTTAAGGATATACAGGTAGGCAGCGAGATTGACCTGCACAAGGACGTGCCTCATAAGGAAACAACAAAAGGTTCGTTGTCGATAGTTGCTGCAGGTGGTGTTGTTGAAAATATAATTCCTCAATTTGTAAAACAGGCTATGCCAGGATGGTTTTCAGTATTGTTTATGCTCACTTTACTTGCTGCAGCTATGTCAACGTTGAGTTCGCAATTCCATGCAATGGGTACTGCTATAGGACGTGACTTCTATATGCAGATAGTTAAGGACAAAAAGACCGCTGAAGAGCGAAGCGTGTTTATTAATAAAATGGGTATTGGTATAACAATACTGATGAGCCTGATTTTGGGATATTTTCTGCCTGTCATATATTCAAAAGGCGAAGCCATCATTGCCCGGGGTACATCAATATTCTTTGGGTTATGTGCAGGGACTTTTTTACCGGCTTATATTAGTGCATTATATTTGAAACGAATTACCAAAGCTGGCGTTGTTGCCGGTATGGTGTCAGGGTTTACTGTTGCGTTCTTTTGGCTGGTATTTGTGTTGGAAAAAGAAGCAATGGCTATTGGGCTTTGTCAGGCTCTCTTTGGTAAACCCACGTTGCTTTCATCACCCTGGACAATGGTAGATCCTATGTTCATTTCATTTCCTACGTCGCTATGTGTAACGATAATAGTGTCATTATTCACAAAGAAGATTTCTAATGATCATCTTGATCTATGTTTTAAAGATCTATAATACATGAAACAAAGTTTTGTAAAGGCTTACATAGAAATACTATGTAAGCCTTTTTTATTTCAAAATATTTGATATAAGTACTATTCTTGTCTTATTACTGTATGGGTAAGGTGTGTAATTGTTAAATATAATGTGATACAAGTATATTCAACCCCTTTTAGTCATTTTCAACCTCAGGGAGCAGTTCAACAGATTCTCCAGTAATATTTGCAATTTTTTCGTTTATTCTGTCAACAAGTCGCTGGCTACTTTCATAGCTTGAGAGTGCATTTCGTATATGCCTACCTGTTTTTGAGTATTCAGTTTCAAATAATCGCAATTGATTTTGTATTGTTGCTAAATGTTGTAGTATTTCTTTTGCCTTCTGTTCTATTTGTAACCCCTTTAAACCGTAGGCAATAGCCATAAGGTATGCATAAAAGCTATTTGGCGAAACAGGGATTACTCGATGCTCCAATGCATAGTTGAAAATTTCATATTCTTTATTACTGACAGTATCATTGACAATGGTTTCATAAAATACGTTTTCCGCAGGGATGTACATTAAAGCAAAATCATATGTCCCTTCGTTGGGATTGATGTATTTTTTGCTTATTTCATCAATGCGTTGTTTCACAGTTTGAATAAATTGCTTTTTAAATTTGGTTTTATCAGTGTCAAGTTTTGCTTCAATTATTCTTTGAAAGCTTTCTAATGGGAATTTTGAATCAACAGGTATAAGATGTTCTCCAAGCCGGATAATTGCATCTACCGTTGTACCATTTTTAAATGAATATTGCATCTGAAAATTTTTAGCTGGCAAAATTTGTTTAAGCAATTCTTCAAGCAAGTATTCGCCAAGGTTGCCGCGTAGTTTAGGAGCTGCAAGGATATCCTGTAATGAAGCGATATCTTTGCCAATTTCCTGTATGTGCTGCACAGTTTGTTCTAATGATCCAAGCTTTGTATGGATAGTATTGATGACAGAACCGGTATGGTGAAGCTGTTCGGTTATGTTTTTTTGTGTTGAGGTAAGTATTTCATTAACCGTTGCAATAAGTTGTGTTAAATGTTTTTGTTGATTTTCAATTGCTATGGAATGAGCTTCAATCTGTTTAGTTTTTATCTCAGTAAGTTGATTTTTTAAATCCAATAATTGGAGTGATAACTCATTATTTGAATTGCTTTGGGTGAAGAAAAGTTTAAATGTAATGAATAACAGCAGTATCACAATAAAAAATAAGATGAAAATGGTGTATTCCATAGTTTATCTCCAAACATTGAATTTTAGTTTGTCAGCCACAGTACGCCCATGGTGCAGCTAACATTGTAAAACATGTTGTGGTTATGGTCATGTATGTTACTATTGAACAGGTATACCGTTTTCAAAAATTGCTGTCTCCTGGTGCAATACAGTGGCGTACCACACGCCATATATGGTATCCTAACCTGTCAATGAACCTGATGGCTTCGATGTAATCTAGTGCCGTATGCGAGTCTAAAATCCCTGATGCTGTTTTTCTCAGCACTTCAACTCGCTCTAATTTTCGTGCATTTGCAAGGTATTGCGAAAGCTCCTGGATTTTTTCTACGCTGTCTATGGAACTCTGTGATCGCAGAGCTTTTTCGGATTCATTTAATTCGTTATTAAAATTCCATTTCATATCAACAAAATTGTTACTGTCTTTTAGAAGAGCAATTGTGTCTGCTTCCTGACATGCTTCAATTATACTGCTTAAGTGATCAATAGCATGAAGAACCGAAATATGTTCATCATAGAGTTGCTTCTGTTGGGGTGGAGTTTTTACCTTGCTCATAAAGTGCTTTGTTTCTTCAAGTGCAACCATAGCGGTTTTAAGTCTGCGAGGCAGGTCGCTGCCATTTTTGTGCAAAAGATCCTTAAGTATTGCAATTATGTAAAGAGCAATTTCCACCACGCTACGGCGTGCTGTTTCTACTGCTATGGCAGGTGTTTTTGCTATAGCATCGTCAAGATGCTGAGTGAGGTGCAGCGTTGTGTCGGCAAATAATGTTTTCAAAAATCGCACTAGCGGTGTGATGGCAGGGGTAAATAGAAACACGCCAATTACGTTAAAGAGTGTATGGAATACTGAAAGCTGAATTTCAGGAGCTATCGCCCCCATATAATGAAATAAAGATGATAATACGGGCGATAGCTGTGGCAGCATAATAAACAGTAGTAGTGCAGTTGCTGAGTTAAAAATGACATCGGCAACGATGATGCGCTTTGTGTCAGGTGTTGCTCCTATGGCAGCAACAAGTATTGGCACAGATTTACCTGCATTCATACCTATAACAAGTGTCTGCGCTTGAAAGAGGGTGATTGTTTGACTGTGAAGCGCCACCAGTGCAAGTACAACAGCAGCGCTTGATGATTGCATTAAAATTGTTAACGTAAAACCTATTATAAACAGAATCAGCATATCAGCAAATGATTGACCGGCAATAATTGAAAAATTGATTGTGCTGGGCAGTTGCGCAAGTCCCTGACGCATGATAGTAATGCCAAAGAAAAGAAGCCCAAACCCAGCTAAAAGCGAACCAATGTCTGAGCGGTGGTCGGTATATAGAATTTTTAATATGACACCACACGCAACAAATAGCAGGGAAAACTGACCAATGCTGTACTGGATTCCAAAAAAAGTTACCAGCCAGGCAGTTGCAGTTGTTCCCACGTTAGCTCCAAAGATAACTGCTAATGCCTGATGAATGGTGATAAGACCTGCGCTTACAAAACCTATTGTGGCAATAGCTGTTGCGCTGGATGCCTGAATAATGGTTGTGACAAATATGCCCGTAAACAGAGCCTTGAGCTTGCCACCGGTGAGGTTTGACAGGATTTTCCTGAATCGGGGGCCAGCTAATTTCTGTATTGCTTCCGACATAAGGACAATTCCTAAGAGAAGAATGCCTATGCCGCCTATTGCACTTATACTATCCTGTAGCATCATATTTGTACTTTGATTATAATTATCGGTATATTGATCAAAGTAGTAGCGGAAATACCATAACAGACAAGTATTTTTCGTGAAATATTGTGCATCCTATGCTAAAGAAGCATTAGAATTGGCTATGGGATATAATCTTCCCTCAAGGGTGAAAACACTTCAATTGCCACTGAATCTTAAAGTATTTCTGCCCCATGTACGGCGTTACTTGGTATTGACCAGCTACCACCGGGGTTTATATAATTATTATTGCAATATATTCAACAAAAAAATAGTATTGTAGCAATCAATGCATACAGTAGGGACGCTGTGCATAATTTCTTCATACTGTGTGAGTTTATGATTGTAATGTTATAGGAGGAACACCATGACAGCATCAACAGCAGTTAGATGTGCACAATGCCCATTCAGGTCCAAATATGATCAAAATCCACGTTCCCTAGTGGGAAGGATATGGCGATGGCATATTAACTGGTGCCCAGGCTGGAAAATGTATATGAAGTCGTTGCCACAAGAGGAGAGGGATGAAATAATACAGAAATATTCATTAAAATATATTGACAAAAAATAAAAGTAATTGATTCAATGAACACTTACAAAAATCTGTAATTATTCCTGAGAACATTTTGTTCACCATTAATTGATACTTCTGGTCATGGACAAAGCAGGAGTATAAGGGAAGTGTCATTTAAAAAATCAAAACAATGAAAAAAGTGTGGAACAATGCGTTTTAATGTAACCCCATCTAATTTACATGGTGAAGCTGTCATTCCCGGTTCAAAATCGCATACTATCCGGGCACTGGTATGTGCGTTGCTTGCTGATGGTACTTCAACTATTTTACAACCGCTTGATTCAAGTGATACGCGCTCATGTCTTGGGATGATACGGCAATTTGGCGCAACTGTACAAGAACATGCCGATAAATGGATAGTAACTGGATGCGGCAGGCCACATGTTCCTGATGATGTCATTGATGTGGGTAATTCAGGTACTTCGCTGTACTTTGGCATTGGCGTTGCATCGCTAGTAAATGGTATAACAGTGTTTACCGGTGATCATCAAATTAGAAATCGTCCTGCTGGGGATTTACTCCATGCTATCAATGAATTGGGAGGATATGCAGTTTCAACCCGGGGTAATGGCAAACCGCCGGTAGTGGTGCAGGGCCCTATCAACGGAGGGCATGTGCAGCTGAAAGCCATTACATCGCAGTATCTATCATCTTTGCTTATAGCTACACCAATGGCTGCATACAACACAATCATTGATGTGCCGCTGCTCAACGAGGCTCCGTATGTGGGCATGACGTTGTGGTGGCTGGATAAATTGGGAATTGAATACAGCAATAAAGGATATGATCAGTTTATTGTACGTGGCGGCCAGGTCTACAAGCCTTTTACACAATATATCCCAGCAGATTTTTCTTCTGCAACATTTTTCATGGTTGCAGCAGCAATTACGCAAAGCACGGTGGTGCTCAAGGGTCTTGATTTTAATGACACACAGGGCGACAAAGAAGTGGTAAATATATTGCGAGCAATGGGTGCAGAGGTTGAAATTTTTAAAGATGCTATCGCCATTACCGGGAAGCCATTAAAAGGCGGAACATTTGACCTCAATGCCATGCCTGATGCACTTCCGGCACTTTCAGTGTGTGCATGTTTTGCAGAAGGTGAGACGCGACTTGTAAATGTTCCGCAGGCACGCGTTAAGGAAACTGACCGTATTGCGGTGATGTGTGCTGAGCTTACAAAAATGGGTGCTAATATTGAAGAATTGCCCGACGGGCTTGTAATACGCAAAAGCACTTTGAGGGGAACACTTGTCAATGGCCACTATGACCATAGGGTAGTGATGTCATTGGCTGTGGCAGGCCTTGCTGCAATGGGCACCACTGTAATAGATACTGCTGAGTCTGTTGGGGTTACTTTCCCAAATTTTGTTGAGCTGATGCAAAGCCTTGGTGCACAAATACGTACGGAGGAGTAAAGGTGATCCGGGGAGTTCGCGGTGCAATTACTGTTGATGCAAATACAAAAGAAGAAATACTGCAAAGGACTGAAGAGCTTTTAAGGGCGATAGTTACTATAAATAAAATTCAGATTGATGATATAGCTTCAGCAATTTTCACAGTAACCGACGATGTGAACGCAGAGTTCCCTGCTGTTGCTGCACGGAATTTAGGATGGTTGCATATACCGCTTTTATGTTCACGTGAGATTCCGGTTCCCGGCTCGCTTGGCATGTGTGTGCGTGTGTTGCTGCACATAAATACTGATAAAAGACAGGATGAAATTGTGCATGTATATTTACGGGATGCTAAAAAACTGCGCCCTGATATTAATACGCCCTTACAGGATAAGTATTATACTTCGGATGATGACTGACATTAAAAAGTTGTGTACAAAAACATCAGTAGATGCTATTATATAATACGTTAGTTACAAACAAATAGAGAATGTGTGCTGGGAAAAAGTAATGAAACACTATCACGTTATTATAATTGTTGTCATGTTACTTGTGTTGCCAATGACACATACCCATATCAGGGCACAGGCTGAACGAGAAATAGAATTAACCGCACAGGAAATTCTTGCCAGGGTTGACCGTATTATGGATTATCCTGATGGAATCCTGAAAGGGTATTTGATGCACATTACACCAGATGGATCAGCCCAAAAACTACAGATAACAGGATATATTAATAAAAATCAGTTTTTATTTGATATTGTAAAACCAACACGGGGAAGTATGCAGAAAGTGCTCTACCGTATAGGTGGTGAGGACCTTTGGGTATATGATATGGCTGCCCGGGCGCTGTTTCACAAAATGGGTATTGATAAATATGACGACATACTTGCAACAAACTTTTATTATGTTGATTTGTCAAATGCTGATTTACAGAGTAATTATGTTGCACGTATTGATGGTTCGGTCATTTTAAAAAATAATGACTGCTTCAAACTCACGCTTGATCCTATAGATAAAACGGGTGCATATGGCAAACTTACACTATACGTAATAAAAAAAAGTTATATTCCCTTGCGTATAGATTTCCACGATCAGGATAAGGTAATATTCAAGACACTTTCCATTGCAAAAATTGCACAAAAGGATGGAAGGTCATTCCCAGTGCGCTATGACATGTTGAATATTAAAAAAGGCACCATGACAGTGATGGAATTTACTTCCATAGAAGATGGAGTACCCATTAATGCTGAACTATTCAGACCTGAAAAATTAGGTGACTGATATGGCACAGTTTTTTGTACGTGCACCGGGTGATGATAATACTGTGATCATTGAAGATGAAGACTATCATCATCTTGTGAGGGTGCGACGTGCCCAAATAGGTGACAGCATTCAGGTGATAGACTCAGAAGGAATGCGATACCGTGCAATAATCACTCACATCCAGACAGAGAAAATAATTGCTCAAATAACCGATACTATTAACTATCCTAATATTCAACTTGATCTTACACTGTGTGTTGCAGTGTTAAAAGGAAAGAAATTTGATCTTGTCATTCAAAAGGCTGTTGAAATAGGAGTGTGCCGGATTATTCCAATGATAACAGAGCGAACCATACCTGATATTTCAGAAAAAGAGGAAAAGAAATTAGCGCGCTGGCAAAAAATAGCCATTGAAGCATCCAAGCAATGTTTACGCCCCAATGTGCCTGTAGTTTCCCCTGTGATGACATTTGATGAAGTCGTACGGATGAAAAAGGATGCTGGCATACTTGCTCATGCTGATCCCGATGCCGGGAGCATGCGTACCTTTTTAAAAGAGTCCAAGCCTCATAATAATGTTATGTTATTGACCGGCCCCGAAGGAGGTTTTTCAAAAAAAGAAGTTGAAATTGCACGAGGCTTTGATTGGTTTGTATTATATAATGGGGCCACACAGCTAAGAGCTGAGACGGCAGCCATTGTGCTGCCTGCAATTATTATATATGAATGGGGTTATTCATAAAAACAAAAAGGAAACGCTATGAGGATCAGGGTAAACGGCATAGATATTGAATTTGAAAAAAACACATTAAAAGAGTTACTTGATTTATACCGATTTAATCCCTCAAAAATAATGGTGGAAAAGAACGGGCGTATTGTTGATAAGGAAAACTATGCTACTGAACAATTGCATGATGGCGATGTTCTTGAAATAGCACGTTTTGTTGGTGGGGGATGATAGAAAAACTGCATTCTGAGTTACAGCAATCTTTGCTTTCTTTGAAGGAATTGCAACATCTTCTTTTCTTGCTTCAGTGTGGCGATAGCAACCGGCAGCCAGTTCCAGATGAATTAATCAATGAAGGATATATAATCGCAGATAACAATCGCTTTATTCTCACCAATAAAGGCAAAGTATATAAAGACAGCTTATTACAAAAGTTAGCCTGCTTTTACGCTGCCAGCCAACAAGTCTTTGGGCAATATTTTGACAAAGAGCTATCGCCTTTAAAAAAAGAACTGCAAACAGTAAAAACACAATGGCGACATGCCCGTGATACAAAGTTAAAATATAAAAAAGCGCTGTTGAAGCAAGGCAAAGATACGGCAGCAGTAAAAAAAGATGCACTATACCGAAAACTTGAGAAGGAGCAGAATGCATTGTGCACACGTATGCGACATGTAGAAAAGCAATATAATAAAAAATTATCTGAATGTATCACAAAATTAGGTATAGTACATAAGTAAATATCCTAATTAACAACAGAGAGCTAATATAATCCCTATCTACAGCAAATAGAGAATATATGAAGAAAGCATATTTAGCATTTTGTGATATTGACGGAAATGTATATAAACACCCAAAGGTGGTAGCTGCTTTTAGACAAGGCAGGCGATTTGTGCCAGTGGATGAAAAAGAGCTCATCCCTATTCCTGATGGCAGTACACTCTACATGTTACCTCAGCGATATCCTGTGGACGGAAAAAAATTCAAAGCTATAACTCATTACAATGGCAATGAAATATGGGCTGTTGCAGCATTTTTAAGTTCTGGATATTTGCGCACTTATCTGCCGGCATATACGCGGAAGGATGGTGCACCAATACTTTCACTGTGGGCATATTGCGGACTAGTGTTTGTGGGGGATTCATTTTATGTGCCAGCGCTACGTATTGATCCTGATCCACGCTCTGACCCTGCGCTACACCGAAATGACATTGAGCTTTTTAAAAAAATAAAAGCTATAAAGCAGCAGTACCCGCAAAACAGCTTGGTGCGCCAGCTTGCAAAATGTTCTACTGAATATGGTTGTTTGTGTGCTCGTAATTTTTTCTTAAGTCGATATGAAGCTCCACTGCCTACAACCAAATCGTGCAATGCTCTGTGCTTAGGGTGCTTTTCATTTCAAAAGGATACAGGTGTGCACGTTTCGCAGTACAGGCTCAACAGGGAACCTACTCCAGAAGAGATAGCCTGTGTTATGCTGCACCACATTGATCGCGTTGATAAAGCTATAGTAAGCTTTGGGCAGGGCTGTGAAGGTGAGCCGCTTTTGCGTGCAAAAGACCTGGCAAAGGCCATTGCAATTGTAAGGAGCAAAACCACCAAGGGCACCATACATCTAAACACCAATGGATCATTACCACAGGCTCTCAAGCAGTGCATTGATGCAGGGCTTGATTCTGTGCGCATTAGTCTGAATTCACCAACGGAAAAGTATTATACCAGGTACTATCGCCCCAAAAATTATCACTTTAAAGATGTAATGCATAGTATTGAAGTTGCCTTGAAAGCAGGTATTTTTGTTTCAATTAATCTTTTCTTTTTGCCCGGTTTTACCGATGCCAAATCACAAGTTAGTGCTTTGTGTACTTTTCTTGACAACTACCCTGTGAATATGATACAAACACGTAATCTCAATATTGACCCGGATTATTATCTTGATAGCATTGGCTTTGAAGATGAGGATGCAATTGGTGTACGACAATTACTTGAGCTGTTGCGAAAACAGTATCCCATGTTAAAATTGGGATACTACAATCCGCCAAAGGAAGAATTTAAAACGATTGTAAATTTTGACTGATTGTATATTGTGTGATTAAATTAATTGAGAATTTTGAGGTAAAACTTATGGAAAAGATGATTGAGGATCCTCTAAGGTATGCCAGAGAAGTTGTAGGTAAAGACCCCCTGGCAACATTTCTTGGAATTGATGTGGAGGATGTGAAGCATGGATATGCGCGCTGTGGACTGACGGTTAAACCGGAATACCTCAATGCGGTTGAGCGGGCACATGGTGGTATAATACATGCAGTAGCTGACCAGGCATTTGCAGTGGCAAGCAACTCCATGGGGACAATGGCTGTGGCACTGACTATGACATTGCAATACCTGCAGGCGGCCATGGATGGGGAGCGTATTTTTGCTGAATGTATGTTGGTGCATGCGGGAAGAAAAATAAGTTCATGGCGTCTTGAGGTGAGGGGAAACAATGATGCAATTATAGCAATAGGGGATGCAGTAGCGTATCATAAGTAAGGTGTAATGATGTCAATTATGGAAGATAGTGCAAAACGTTTAGAGGTTATTGTTGAATTTATGGTTCCCGGTGCAACGCTTTCGGGCGACACCTATGATTCGGAAAATAATTTTTTATACCCAGCGTATACTGTGTATACTGCAGAAGTAATTGAACAACTAAAATCAAAAGGAATAAAAAGAATTTACTACACGCCGGCAGCAAATACGGATGCAACAGAATTTACCCAAAAAGCAAAAGATATCTGGGAGGCATTATTTGAAGCAATCCGAAATAATGCAAGGCCTAATCTTGAGCAGTCAAAGGAATTTGTACTATCACTCCATAGCTATGTAAAACAAAACAAGGATCGTTTCCTGTATTTAATGAAGATAAAAGATTTTGATGATTACACATTTACTCATTCGGTAAATGTGGGAATACTTGCCATGGCTATGGCCTCAAAGCATGGGCTTGAAGAAAGGCTGGTCAGGGAAATTGGACTTGGAGCTTTTCTGCATGATGTTGGTAAATTAATGATTCCTGTTGAAATTCTCAATAAAAAAGAAAAATTAACTGACAGTGAATTTGAACTGATTAAAAAGCACCCCGAATATGGCTATGAATATGTTGCAAAGCATGATCATATACCTCCTAATGCTCTTGATGTGATATTGCATCATCATGAAAATTACAATGGTAAAGGGTATCCTCAGAGTTTGCAGGATGAGGATATACCTATTGGGGCAAAGATTACAGCAATCTGTGATGTGTATGATGCACTTATTACTGCACGCCCCTATAAACGTGCATATTCATCACGCGAAGCAATACTTACTATTATTAAAGAATCACGTGCAAAGTTTAATCCTGTCCTTGTTTCGCGGTTTGTGCGTGATATGACGCCAATTTTACAGAAGGATCCAATTTTGCCTGTTGGCTCGCTTGTGCTGCTTACCACAGGGGAAGTGGCTCAGGTACAGGAATTGCATTCAACCGGTGACCTGCGCCCAATTGTAAAAATATTGACAAACGACAAACAGCAAAAAATTGCACGTCCCTTTACTGTTGACCTTACTATGGACAGTACACGGTCTGTTAAAAGAATACTCCCTCGTTAAAGTTGTGGCGATAGCTCATTTAAGAAATCCCTCTATGGCAATACAGATACTGATGATAGTAACACAGATGCCCTCAAACCATGTAACTTGGAGTTTTTTTGATTATATGCTTAAACTATTTGTTTTATTGCATCATAGATAAAATACAATCCAAATGCATACAGCATAATTACAGTAATAAATCCTACGGTTTTGGTAAATTTTGCTCCAAGAAATGAAGCCCCTGCAAATGAAAGCATGGATAATATCAAAAGCCATATGTAATCACAGACAATATGTAGAAATGAAAATGCAGCTAACCCAATTGAGCCAAATATAATTCCTTTTTGTATAAGCGACAGGCCTATGGTTAGCCACCATACGTAAAAATATGGATTAAAAGCTGAAAGGATTATGCCATCTAAAAGTGGTGTATATGTAGTGATGGTTGTATTTGCTTTTACACTTTGTGCAGTTAACGTTGCAAGTATCACCAGCACTATCCCCCCTGACAACGTTATGTATGAAGTTATGTTAGCAAATTGCATGATAACCTGTATTCCAGCAAACAGGGCAATGATTACAGGCAATTCGATGATAGCATGACCTGTAGATACAAGCAAGCCGGCATACTTAGAACGTGTGCCATGATTTATTGTTACTGCACTCATTGGACCTGGAGCCATAACCCCGGACAAGGATACAGTAAGTGTAATAAATGCAAATTCAATAAATGAAGGCTGTGCTATCATAGTGTAAATAGTATACCAACAGTTATTTTGAATTCCAAAGTTATCAGTATGTGCATATTTTAAAAATCATTTTTTTAAAAAATATACTAAAACAGGTTCAACATGACTTTTTTACTTTATTCTATAACTTATTACAAAATTGCATTATTGTAGTAAGACTATAAGTTTTATCTGCTGTTTTGTTAATTCAAATTTAAATATATTTTAAATAAATTTTGTAAAGTTCAGCTTGATTTTAATGTAATATATGCTATATTAGTTTACGATGATTAATACAGGGTTATTACCATGAAAAATGCACAATTATTCATCTACCGAGAATATGAAGAGCCTTTTCAATGTGCAACACTGCCACAGGTTGATGAATGTGACAGGCTTGTTGCTGCAATCAAATATTTTGGAGTCTTGATTCCTGCTGAAATATTTGATGAGGATAGAGGTATATAATTAAAAAATACACCATAAATGCTGTATCTGTGATGTATAGTTCTTGACATTTCTCCATATCTCTCCAGCATTCCTTCTTAATTTGTAACAAAAAAAATATCGTGGCTATTATAATATGATTAAAATCTGTGCCATCAGTGATATCCACCGTGGATATAAAAATATATATCGTCTGCAGCCTGAGATTGAATCCAGTGATATTGTTGTTATTGCTGGGGATTTGGCACCACTGAAATGGTATACACGCTGGGAACTGTATAAAAGAGCTATCGCCCAGATAAATAAACCAATTTTGGCTGTTCATGGAAATTGGGATGGGAAAAAAATTCAGGAGTTTTTAGCACCGTATTCAATACATGCTGGTTTTGCGGTTGTTGAGGATGTAGGTTTTTTTGGTGTTGGCGGTTCAATAAAAACTCCATTGCACACACCGGTAGAATATTCCGAGGAAGAAATATATGAGTTTATGTGCAGAGGGTTTGAAAAGATACAGCATCAGCCGGTAAAAGTGTTGCTGTCGCATAACCCGCCAAAGAACGTGTGTGACAGGACTATTTTTAAGACTCATGCTGGCAGTGTGGCAATTGCTAAATTTTGCACTGAATATAATATTGATGTATGTATTTGCGGGCATATTCATGAAGCGCATGGTGTTGCACGGCTTGGGAATACCACTGTAGTGAATGCAGGAGCGTTGAAAAGCGGATACTATGCATCAATTTGTGTGGCACGCAATGGGGTTGAAGCAGTCATAAAGCGCTTGTAACGCAGTTACAGCTTGTGAATGGGGAATACCGTTTGTTTGATATAATCAACCACATCCCGTGCATATGTAAAACATTGTTCTTTAGTTAATCCTCCAATGTTGTAAGGGTTATCGTATAATGAACCGGCATCCATTTCCGGGCCATACATCATACCGCCAATAACTCCCATAAAATTATCCATAGGTTGTATGCCTGCAAATGTTGCCCAGGCAAGTGTCCATAATGCTGCGGTCTTATACAGATTATATCCACCTCCTCCAGTAGCAAGTATTTTTGGGGAAAACTGTTTTATGATCTGTAAAACTTTTACATAGCCATTGCTGGTAAGGTTTAAATGTGCCAAAGGGTCATCCTTATGGCTATCGCCACCAACCTGAACACATACAATATCGGGTTTAAAGCTTTGTAATAACGGCGGAACAATTTCTTCAAATGCATACACAAAAATTTCGTCATCTGTATCCTTTAAAAGAGGGATATTGACGTTATACCCATATCCGGGCCCCTGGCCAATTTCATTTTCAAAACCGGTTCCGGGAAATAAAAACTGGCCACTTTCATGAATTGATATCGTAAGAACTCTGTTGTCATCATAAAATGCACTTTGCACTCCATCACCATGATGGACATCAATGTCTATATATGCACATGTAAATCCTTTATTTATAAGGTAGTGAAGGGCAATGGCTATATCGTTGATGTAACAAAATCCTTCGGCGTGATCACGCATTGCATGGTGAAAACCGCCAATTGGGTTAAAAGCAAATAATGTGTCAGTATGGGCAAGTTTCTGAGCACCCAGGAATGTGCCGCCTGATGCCTGCAGTGAAAAACTATATACTCCTTTGAATATAGGATTATCATGAGTTCCAAGGCCGTATGTTAAAAGGTTTATGTCAAATTGGCCATGCTCGCATGATTTTAGAGCCTGAATGTAATCGGGGGTGTGGAATAGATAAAGCAAATCTTCTTCAAGGAAAGGATGTTCAAGAATCTGGGTATCGTCAAGCAATCCATACCGGTGTAATAGATCCATCATCTGTTTTGCGCGCATTGGTTTGAATGGATGAGTAGGGGAATATTCAACCTGCGCTAGTTCTTCTGAATAGAAAAAGATATTTTTCATAGTGTATAAGTCCTTTATGCATTAGCTAATGTCACCATGGCTTTAGGTATATAATAAATCAAGCTATTTTACTAAATATGATTTTATTTATAAGTCATATTTATAACAATAAAAGTAAAACTTTTGTATTCATGTTGGTGAAATTAATGATGAATATTATAGAAAATTAAGCTGGTATAGGTGCTTAACAAAAGACTTGACATTCGTAATAAATTATTTTTTTAAAGAGAAAAAATATTCAATGAGGTCAGCCATGAAGAAAATGATAGTAACTACACTCTTGGTGCAATTATTTTTTCTTCACGCCTACTCTCAAACAATCGATAATCCTCAAGTAGTGGTACAACAGGGACATAGTGAATGGATAACATCCATGGCGGCTTCACCTGATGGCAGAATAATTGCATCCGCAAGCCTTGATGGAACAATAAAGCTTTGGGATGTTGCAAGCGGAAGATTGCTACGAACAATGGTTGGACATAGCGGTACTGTCGAAGCAATAGCATTTTCACCAGATGGGCGTACACTAGTGTCATGTGGTGCAGATAAAACAATCAAATGGTGGGAGGTTGAAACTGGAAAGATTGTTATAAACATAGATACCGCAAGCTATATGAAAACTATAGCGTTTTCCCCTGACGGTAAAATGATTGCCACAGGCAGTGATGATGCAAAAGTAAAGATATGGGATTGGTCAACAGGAAAAGAAATAATCACATTTTTTGGGCACAGGGGGGACATTACATCAGTAGCTTTTTCTGTTGATAATAGATTTGTAGCTTCAGCAAGCAAAGATGGTACCATTAAATTGTGGGAAATTAGTACTGGAAAAATAGTACGAATATTTTCCGGACATACAGGTGATGTTACTTCTATAGCGTTTTCGCCTAATGGCAGGATATTGGTATCAGGAAGCAGCGATACAACAGTGAAAGTATGGGATGTGATAACTCAACGGCTTATACATACTCTATCAGGCCATAAAGATTCTGTACTTTCAGTTTCATTTTCACAAGATGGTAAGTACATTGCTTCAGGAAGTGCTGATGAGTCCATTGCAATATGGGATTATGAAACTGGCAGACTATCTGCAGTACTTAAAGGACACAGCAGTGTAGTGTCATCAGTTGTATTTTTACCACAGGGCAACTATCTGGTATCAGGTGCATGGGATAACACAATAAAATTGTGGGATATAGTAAATAGCAGGGAAGTGAAAACTTTCTTGGCTACTGCGGATTGGATTTATTCGGTTGCTGTGTCACCCGATGGATTGTTTGTTGCGGCTGGTACCGATAGCAATGGCATCCAATTGTGGAATCTGTCAAAGGTTAATGATCTAAAAATACTTTCTGATCATAAAGGAAGCGTGTTTACTGTTGCCATTTCACCTGATGGGAAAATGTTAGCTTCCGGCAGCTATGATAAAACGATAAAATTGTGGGAAATACCAGAAGGCAGGTTGCTTAAAACTTTCAAAGGACATACGGAAGCAGTCAATTGTATTAGATTTTCCCCTTGTGGTAATTATTTAGTATCAGGCAGCAGTGACGGGACAGTCAGGCTTTGGGATGTAAAGCGTGGTGTGTTAGTACATACGTTTAAAGGGCATGAAGGTGGGGTGGATGCAGTTGCATTCTCGCCTGATGGTACACTCATAGCATCTGGTGGATATGATAAAACAATCAGGTTATGGCAGATAGCTACTAAAAAAGAATTATTAAAATTAACAGGTCATGAATTCAGAATACTATCATTGGCTTTTGCCCCCGATGGTAAATCATTGGTATCCGGCAGTAGCGATACTACTGTTCGATTGTGGAACGTGGCAAGTGGGCAGTGCATAAAAACGTTAAACCATAAAGGTATAGTGTATTGTGTTGTATTTTCCAATGATGGCAAAACTATCATATCGGGGAGCTCTGATACCACAATAAAATTTTGGGATGTAAATACGTTTGCTGCAACAACATTACTTACACATAATTACGTTATATCACTTGCAGTATCAAGGGATAATACGCATATAATTTCAGGTGGTAAGGATTGTAAGGTCAGAATTTGGGATGCTGGTACTAAAAAAGAGATAGCTCAATGTATTGTAACTGCCAGCAGAGAATGGGCTGTTGTAACTCCTGATAACTATTATTTTTGCAATAAGGGCACGCTGAATTACATTCATTTTGTGAAAGGATTAAAAGTATTTTCGTTTGATCAGTTTGACCTGCAGTTCAATCGCCCCGACATTGTGCTGGAACGACTGGGAAAAGCATCTGGCAATTTGATTGTAGCATTCCGCACGGCATACGAAAAGCGACTGCGTAAAATGGGTTTTAATTTGTCTCAATTTGAAAAAATTTTTATATCCAATGCACCTCAGGTTGCAATTACAATGCCAGAAAGCGGCATTATTGAAACTGATAAACCATATTATGTAGTAAGGTTTAGAGCTCAGGATGATCTATATATGCTTGAGCGGATATTTGTTAAAGTTAATGGTGTTCCTCTTTATGGAGTCAAAGGAAAATTACTGGAAAACAAAAGTAAACTGGTACAACAAACATTGAGTATTCCACTATCAGCCGGTAATAATGCAATTATGGTATCAGTTCTTAATGAAAAAGGTGTTGAATCACTTCCCCACACAATACATGTAAAGTATTCTCCACCAACCCCAATTAAGCCAAATTTATATATAGTAAGTATTGGAGTATCTAAATTTGTTCAGGCAGACTATAATCTGACGTATGCTGATAAGGATGCTAAGGATTTTGTAAAACTTTTTGAACAAAAAAAGGATAGGTATGGCACGATATACCAGTTTGTTGTTTTAAATGAAGATGCAACACGTGAAAGAATAGTACAGTTAAAGTCGGTATTGCTTAAAACTACTCCGGATGATCATGTAATTGTATTTGTTGCCTCTCACGGGCTTCTTGATGAAAATCTTGATTACTATATTGCTACTTATGATATAGATTTTTCTAATCCTGGGGGTAAAGGATTACGGTATGACCAATTAGAAGAACTACTAGATGGAATACCATCTCGTAAAAAGGTGATGTTGATTGATGCTTGCCATTCAGGAGAATTAGACAGGGAAGATATGCAACTGATGAGTGCACAGGTTAAGACTGATAGCCATGTAAAATCACGTGGTTTTACCATAGTAAAGAACAAAGTTAATTCCATAGGGTTGGCAAATAGTTTTGAACTTATGAAGGAATTGTTTGCTGATTTAAGGAGGCATAATGGAGCGATAGTGATATCATCTGCAGGAGGAGAAGAATATGCCTACGAATCAGCCCAATGGCGTAATGGTGTATTCACTTTCAGTGTTATAGAAGGGTTGGCAATTAAGAAAGCTGATAGCAATAAAGATGGTGCTATTACAGTATCTGAACTTATGAACTATGTTTCAACAAGAACTCGACAACTTACTGGAGGAAAACAAAATCCTACAACCCGCCAGGAAAACATAACAGTAGATTTTACACTATGGTAGATAATCGCAATTCAATCGAAACTGAAGAGCGGCTAATTTTTACACAAACATGGTTTGATTTCTGGTTTGTTGTACTGTTGTTTTGTGGTTTGTTGCTTTTGATTCTATGGAATAAAATTAAGACTGTTGAGCACTTTGCAATATTTATCTATTGTCTTCTTCAGATCTTTGTGCCTGTATATCTTTTTTTTAAATTAGCAGGGATACGGGTATTTGAAATAACACCTGATTATATTCAGATAACAATTGGCAGTGAGCACAAGGTTGTACGTATACCTAAAGAAAGTATTCAAATAATTGAAATTCAATACATTCCTGCATTGAATATATTCAACAGATACAAATCAGAAAAAATAGTATTCCATTTTAGATATGTAAAAGGATTTAATGCACAATTAAAAGGTTTAAAAAATTTCTTCTATGGCAAAAAAATATCAGTTACTCATAATAGCCTTTTTCTTGATAAAACATCAAAAGTGGTGGCATTTATAGAAAAATATTATCATGACAGATTGAGTATTGATCACAGAGTGAAAGAATATTTAGAAAAGAAATATGGTAATGATATAACGTAAGTACTAACTCAATGAATGTTTAAAAATTTCTAAATATGAAAGTCGTATACAATTATTTGCTTGCATTCATGTTTTTACGATTGCATTAGTTAAGTTAATATCTTTCTATGCTCCTCAACAAAATTTATAACTACAGACTAAATGACGGGATAAACCTAGTTTCCCTTAATAATGGTTTATTCAGCTTGTGCGATAACTCATTGTAGTACACTTTGCTGGCGTGCTATAAATACATCCCAACACTTACTTCAGTTCACGTATCCCGAAAAGCTATTGAATTAAAATTAAATCGATTGTCACAATATTACATATTAGTCTTGTGCCCTCTGCTTTAAAATTACAGCTATCATTTGTAATATAAAATATAGTACTATATTTTTGATTGAAACTTTATAGTCACACATGTCCCACTTGTTAATTTTGTCATTTTAATATCTCATAATGTTTTATAATTATAATTAATTTCTTTATAAATATACAAACAAACAGTTAAAGCAAAGCTCTAATAGCTGAATATGTAAATGCCATCATTATCTTTAACACTATGATAAAATGTAAAAATACAAACATATTATAAAACAGCCAGTCGGTATAAAAATAGTTGACTTTTTTTAACAGGTGTTTTATTATATACCATATAGACGGTATATAATAAAGGGGGCTTTATGAAAAGGGGTTTGCTTATTATTGCAACGATTATAGTTGCTATCGCTCTTATCCCTTATGGGGTTTTTGCTGCAGTACCACGCACCACATATCCAGTAGTATTTGCCCATGGTATGGCTGGATTTGATGATATTTTGGGGTACGATTACTGGGGTAATGATTTTGGAGTATTTGTTGGTGATCCTTGTGATGAATTTTTAGAAGTAACCTGTAATGGAAATATCGATAGTGGCCAGAAATCCTTCGTGGCACAGGTGCAACCGTTCCACTCATCGGAATACCGCGGTACACAGCTTGCCAATCAGATTGAAAGCTATATGGCTACAAGTGGTGCACAATATGTTAATCTTGTAGGGCACTCACAGGGTGGACTTGACCTGCGTAAGGCTGCTAAGGTCCTGTATCAGCGAAAAGGGTATACTGTGGTAAAAGTTGCGCTTTCCATTTCTTCACCACATCGTGGTTCGCCGGTGGCAAAGTATATTCTGGATTTGGGACCGGGAGTAACAAGTGTTATAGCTGCACTTGCAACTATTTATGGTAATGTTGTCTACAGGTCGGGCAATGATTGTTATGCAGCAGCCAAACAGATGGTATATAATGACTACAGCGCATCAGATGGCGTAACAACTGGCATGAAGGTGTTCAATAACGCGTATCCTGTAAGCTCTACATACGCAGCACGCTATGTATCCATAATCACTGCACAGACAGGACTTGATGTAAATCCGGCACTATTTTTGTTGCGCAACGGCTTTTATAACATTGATGGTGATGGATATTGTACGGATGATTGTGACAATGATGGTGCAGCAGGTAAAGGAAATGGCACGCGTACAGATCTTGATGATGACGGCCTTGTAGGTATAAATTCACAGCAAATGGGATACAGGTTAAAACTTAATGATGTATTTTTAGGACAGGATTATCTGACAACTGATACCGCACTGGGCTATGTTAGTAGCATAAATTATCCAAATAGTGCACAGATGACATCAACAAATGACATTGTAGTGCAGGACCATCTGGATGTCATTGGTGTTGGTCCGGATATGTTTGATGAAATGGAGTTTTATGCAGCAGTGTTTGATTATATTGCCTACTATGATTGAATAGATTAATCACAGTGTATACAAAAGCCCTTTCTTTAAAAGAAAGGGCTTTTGTTTTTCATGAAGATGTATTTTTTGTTGACAAAAATGAGATATGATATTTAATACCGATTAGTCGGTATTAAATATATTTAAAGGGGGTTGGCATGTCATTAGTAAGAGTATTAAATAATATTTTCATTGTATCTGTGTTTTTATTGCTATACGTTCAGAGTTCTATTGGCGCAGTTGATAAAACTACGTATCCGGTGGTATTTGCGCATGGCATGGGAGGATTTGATACTATTTTAGGGTACAATTACTGGGGAGATGACTTTGGTGTATTTGTTGGTGATCCCTGTGATGCATTCCTTGAAGTTACCTGCAATTCAAATATCAATACTGGGCAAAAATCCTTTGTAGCTCAAGTGCAGCCTCTGCACAATTCAGAATATCGTGGAGCAGAGTTAGCTGATCAAATTGAAGGATATATGGCAACCAGTGGTACAAAGTTTGTTAATTTAGTTGGCCATTCCCAGGGTGGGATGGATATTCGTAAAGCTGCAAAAGTTCTATACCAGCGAAAGGGATATCAGGTTGTGAAAGTTGCCCTAAGTATATCCTCACCACATAGGGGCTCGCCACTTGGCAAGTATGTTCTCCAGATGGGAACACTGGGAGATATATTAAAGTTTATCTTTAATCTCTATGGCGATATTGTGTATAAACCGGGCAATGATACTGTTGAAGCATTGAAACAATTTGTATATGAAGACTTTGACCCCAATGATGGAAAAATCACAGGAGCAAAAATTTTTAATCAAAATAATCCGGTGTCATCGTTGTACGCATCTCGATATGTATCGGTGATGACAGCTCAGAAAGGGTTGGATTTAAATCCGCTTCTTCTGATCGTTAAAGCGCTATACGATATTGATGGCAATGGCTATTGTGTGGATGATTGTGATAATGATGGAGTGGCAGGCTGTGGCAACGGAATAAAAGATGACCTGGATGATGATGGCATGGTGGGAATCAATGCGCAACAGATGGGATATCGCTTACGATATAATGAAGTTTTTCTGGGACAGGATTATCTTACTACTGACACATCATTAGGATATGTTGGCAACATCAACTATCCCAATGCAACGCAGATGATTTCACAAGCAGATCTGATACAACAAGATCATGTGGATGTTATAGGAATTGGCCCGGATATGTTTGATGAAATGGAGTTTTATGCAGCAGTATTTGATTATATTGCATATTATGATTAATGATGGATAACTATTTACATTGAATATGCTTTAAAATATAATACATATTCTTATAAATATGAGCTTACTTTATGGTCGTTGGGATTTTTTTACTCAACGGCCTTTTTTATAAACAGTACTAATCTATATATATTTTAACAATATTCATTATTAGTATATTGTTTCCCTTTTTCTAATTGGCTCAAAGGGTTTTTTATTTTTTGATCATAAAAAATGTCCTTGAAAAAAATCACTGTTGGCAAGATGATGTGGGCAGTAGGGTCAGAGCTCTAAAGCATCATCTATTTTTATAGGAGTAGCACATGAAAAAAAAATACTACTATGCTTTGATAGGTTTTATTGCGTTTATAGCAGTATATCTTCTAATCTTCCATAAGGGTGATAATGTCCAATCGCGTATTGATTATATAAAGAATGGTGGCGTAGTACCACCGGTGAACATGTTGTTACAAGCTTTTCAAGCTGATGAAGAATTACGTGCCCGCCTTCAGGCTGATTTTGATATGCAGGATGTTGTTCAGTATTTCAGAGATAAATATGGCAAAACTATCCACCATAAACATACACAGGTTATGCTGGTTGAAAAGCTTATGAGCTATTTAGTCAAAATGTATCCTGAGGATTGGGTTATATATTTATATGCAATGCTGCGTGAAATATTCCCGGGAATGGAAAATGAAATATTTGATACATTTGAAAAATTATATAAGTATAATAAATGGTTGGAAGAAAACAAGAATGGCCTTGCCCAATTAAATTCTAAAGAAAAACGTGATGCGTTGTGGAAAAAACGGTATGAGATATTTGGTGAAGATGCAGAACAGGTGTGGGAAGCAGAAAAACGCAATGAGCCTATTTATAATGCACTGGACACAATTAGTACAGGCAATATGAGTTTTGATGAAAAACTATCGCTTTATACTCAAAGTATACAGGAAGCATACAAAAACAATAGTAACGATTTTGTTGCTCGCAAGCAGCAGGAATTGATGAATTCGTTTCTTGATATTGATAGTGTCCAGAAAGATCTTGCTGAAATGAGCCCGCAGAAGCGCAAGGAAAGTTTAAAAGAGTTACGAAAGGCTATGGGCCTTGACAATGCTGCATTACAGCGATGGGAAGAACTTGACCAGATACGTGACCAGCGCTGGGATGCAGGTATGCAGTACATGCAGCAGCGATCTGAACTTGAAAAAAAATATAAGGGAGCAGAGCTTGAAAAGCAACTTGACAGCTTGCGAATAAAATATTTTGGCAATGAAGCGGAAACAATCAAAGCGGAAGAACAAAGTGGCTACTACAGGTTTACACAACAGCGCAAGTATGGGTTGGAATAAAATATTCATTATACCTTTCAGTGCTCTGTGCATTTGCCTTTCAGTTCAGTGTAACAGCAAAAAGGTTGTGGAATATGGTGTGTTTGCACCTTCACGACTTGCGTATGTGAAGGGTCAGGATGGCTGTACGCCAATTGACTTTGACAAGCAGTATACTATGTGGACATTTGGTGATACCATTACTGATGACGGAATGATTTCCAACAGCCTTGCATTCACACAAAAAGTTACTACACACAATGTGGCACAATTGCAATTTTCCTATTACCAGGAAAGAGGAAAGATTGTGCAATTTATAAAAAATGAAGCAGGTGAGGATCCGGCCAGGGACAGATTGTGGGCATTTGATGGCATTCGTATAGGCGATACCGTGTATGTGTACTTTGCTCATGTATATATACACGACGCTGCTGCACCATTGTCATTCACAATGAAGGAAAGTTCACTTGCGTATTGGAAGGTGCCATTCAAATGGCAGATTGGCAACAAAATACAATTTATCCGCAAAAAAAACATGTTTACAGGCAATGTACCTGCATTTGGTGCTTCAGTACTTGAAAGTGGCAACTTTGTATATGTTGTTGGGCACATCAGTGAAAAAAACAAAAGCGGGATTGTGATTGCAAGGGTTGACAAAAATAGTATCATAGATCAAAGTCAATATGAATTTTTACAGGGCGATAGTAACTGGAACAATAGACTTGATTCTGCAATTAGATTATATGGTGATGTCGCTGGCGAATGTTCTCTGTCGTATGACGATGGGTTACAGTCATTCTGTATGGTGTATTGCCAGCTTTTCACTGGCAATATAATAGTGTGCATGTCAAAAACAGTGGAAGGATTGCCCACTGCACAAAAGTACACAGTATATATGCCACCCCGATTACAGGGAAGTAGCATGATGTATTATTCAGCAAAGGCGATAGCTCATGATAGTAATCAATGGTATATTGTATATATGAATCCAATGGACTATCAGCCATATCTAATTAAGGTTGATGTTGAAAAATATTTTTAATGTATGGAGACGTTGCTTGTTGTTATATGGTACAGTTGCCCAAATGCAGTGAAAATATTGACAGCAAAGCACATCCGGTACCTAATTCAGGTTCAAATATTAATATAATGTAATGGCAAAATACTAATTTAAGCCCCAAATGATATTGTTAACATTCTAAAGAAGGATAGTAGCGTATGAACAACAAAAAAATATTATTAGCAATGATTATAACCTGCTTTGTAGCAGTTATAGTTTCATTATACTTGCTTTACGTTCATTATTTCCCGCTAGTGCCCGATGCTACATTATATTCCTTATGTACTGCTGGGACAATGTTTGATTGCAATGCTGTCAATACCAGTGCCTATGCAGTATTGTTTGGCATGCCACTGTCAGCATGGGGAGTGGCATTCTATTTATTTTTTATAGCAGTAATTTTACTTTCTATTATATTTTATAAAAAGATAAAGACAATAACATTATCTGAAATTAAAGGTGGTGTTATTGTAGGAGTATTTTTATTTACTGCATTTGCA